>NZ_AP027142.1:2640000-2837500 GCF_027925385.1 Methylocystis iwaonis | reverse complement strand
AACCACGTTAATATTCGTGGGCCAGCAGGTGGTGACGCGTGGGGTAAATTGTTCGGACTTACTGGATTGTCCGGGCAGTGAACTCGCGCCAGGAAATAGCCCCTGCATCAGACCGTACCCGAAACCGACACAGGTGGACTGGTAGAGTATACCAAGGCGCTTGAGAGAATGACGTTGAAGGAACTCGGCAATTTACCTCCGTAACTTCGGGATAAGGAGGCCTTCGGTTTGGGCAACCAGATCGGAGGGGCACAGACCAGGGGGTGGCAACTGTTTAACAAAAACACAGGGCTCTGCGAAATCGCAAGATGACGTATAGGGTCTGACGCCTGCCCGGTGCCGGAAGGTTAAGAGGAGAGGTTCACGCCTTGAATTGAAGCCCCGGTAAACGGCGGCCGTAAATATAACGGTCCTAAGGTAGCGAAATTCCTTGTCGGGTAAGTTCCGACCTGCACGAATGGCGTAATGACTTCCCCGCTGTCTCCAACGTCAGCTCAGTGAAATTGAATTCCCCGTGAAGATGCGGGGTTCCTGCGGTCAGACGGAAAGACCCCGTGCACCTTTACTGTAACTTTGCATTGGCATTCGTGTCGGCATGTGTAGGATAGGTGGTAGGCTATGAAGCATGGGCGCCAGCTCGTGTGGAGCCACCCTTGAAATACCACCCTTATCGTCATGGATGTCTAACCGCGATCCGTCATCCGGGTCCGGGACAATGCATGGTAGGCAGTTTGACTGGGGCGGTCGCCTCCCAAAGAGTAACGGAGGCGCGCGATGGTGGGCTCAGACCGGTCGGAAATCGGTCGTCGAGTGCAATGGCATAAGCCTGCCTGACTGCGAGACAGACAAGTCGAGCAGAGACGAAAGTCGGTCATAGTGATCCGGTGGTCCCGAGTGGGTGGGCCATCGCTCAACGGATAAAAGGTACGCCGGGGATAACAGGCTGATAACCCCCAAGAGTCCATATCGACGGGGTTGTTTGGCACCTCGATGTCGGCTCATCACATCCTGGGGCTGGAGAAGGTCCCAAGGGTTCGGCTGTTCGCCGATTAAAGTGGTACGTGAGCTGGGTTCAGAACGTCGTGAGACAGTTCGGTCCCTATCTGCCGTGGGTGTAGGAGTATTGAGAGGATTTGTCCCTAGTACGAGAGGACCGGGATGAACATACCTCTGGTGGACCTGTTGTGGCGCCAGCCGCAGTGCAGGGTAGCTATGTATGGACGGGATAACCGCTGAAGGCATCTAAGCGGGAAACCCACCTCAAAACCAGTGCTCCCTCGAGGGCCGTGGAAGACGACCACGTTGATAGGCCGGGTGTGGAAGCAGGGCGACCTGCGTAGCTTACCGGTACTAATCGCTCGATTGGCTTGATCGCTCTCATTTATCAACGCCCATCACAAACTCACATGTCCCCGAAAAGTGCGTAGCGGTTTTCGGATCAGGACATGTGCAAAAAACGTGATGACGATAGAGACCCTTTGCTTCGATGTGTTTCGCCGGCCTGGTGGCCTTCGGCGAAGCGATCAGACCCGATCCCATCCCGAACTCGGCCGTCAAACGCTTCCGCGCCAATGGTACTATGTCTCAAGACCTGGGAGAGTAGGTCGTCGCCAGGCCTGCCAAACACATCAAATCAACTCCTCTTCCGATCCCAAACACAAAAGCGCCGCTCCAAAAAAGCGGCGCTTCTCGCTTGTCGCGGGGTGGAGCAGCCCGGTAGCTCGTCAGGCTCATAACCTGAAGGTCGCAGGTTCAAATCCTGCCCCCGCATCCAAGCTGACGTTTCCCCAGCAGAGCCCTGTGTTAAAAAGCTTTTTCGCCGCGCCGCGACAAAATGCGCAGGCTCTTGGGAGCGCTGCAGCAAAAATCGGCTTGACACTTGTGCAATGCAGCAATACAACGGTGAGACGACAGCGAGATGGTTCTCGCTCTCGTAGCCCTCCTTGGGCGTTTCCTCCCTTGACTTGGGCCGCTGGCTTTCCGGCGGCCCCTTTTTTTGTCTTCGGGGGGCGTAAACTCAGCCGATGACGTGAAAAAAGGTCCCGGAGACCAAGCCCGCGCGTCGGCCGGAAGGCGATTGCGTGGGGGAATAGGCGTCCCGCACCAGCGCGAAAGCCTCGCCTTCTTCGCGCGTGACCGTAGCGTAGTGGAATTCATGCCCCCGTAAAATGCGTCCTTTCGGACCGAGGCAGTGATCCGCCGAAAGAGCCGCGATTCTGTAGCCAAGATGAAGCTTACGACTGGCGAAGCTCGTCTCCAGCTCGAGCAATCCCGCCATCCGATGCGCGCGCCCGTCGGCGTCGGTGAGAAGCTGTCCCAGAACCATATAGCCGCCGCACTCGCCATGGACGGGCTTGGTTTGAGCGAAACGGCGCAGGCCAGAGAGAAAATTTTCCGCCTGCGCGAGCGCGCCGGCGTGGAGCTCCGGATACCCGCCGGGAAGCCAACAGAGGTCGGCGTCTTGTGGCGGCGGCTCGTCTGCGAGGGGGGAGAAAAAGACAAGCTCTGCGCCCTGGGCGCGCCAGCTCTGCGCGTGATGGGGATAGAAAAAGGAAAAGGCCGCATCGCGCGCGACGGCGATGCGCCGCGCCGGCGGCTTGGGCGTAGCGGATGCGTCGAGGGCCCTCGGCGCGCTTGCCGCGGCGTTGACGATCGCAGCCACATCGACATGGGCTTCGACGAAATCCGCCAGGGCGTTTAGCCGCGCGTCCAGCCCTTCCGTTTCTCCGGCTTGCACAAGGCCTAGGTGCCGCTCCGGCAGCTTGACGGCGTCGTTGCGAAGCAGGGCGCCAAAAAGCGGAAGCCCAAGCGCCGCCACGCTCTCCGCCACCAGACGGCGATGCCTGTCGCTGCCGAGGCGATTAGCCACGACGCCGGCGATTTTCACACGCGGATCATGGGAGGCGAGACCTCGGATGACGGCGCCCGCGGTCTGCGCCTGGCCGGAAGCGTCATGCGCCAGCAGCACCGGCCAGCCGAGCAGCGCGGCAATATCCGCGCTGGCGCCTGTGCCGCCAGCCCCCTCGGGCGCGCCGTCGAAAAGCCCCATGGCGCCTTCGGCGATGATGATGTCGGCTTCCGCGCCCGCCCTTGCGGCAAGGGCCGCGATCAAGCCGGGCTCCATGGCCCATGAATCGAGATTGATCCCCTCGCACCCCGTTGCGGCGGCGTGAAAGGCCGGGTCGATATAGTCCGGTCCGCACTTCACCGCGGTGACGCGCATGCCGCGCCGCGTGAGCGCCCGCATCAGGCCGAGCGCGAGTGTTGTCTTGCCCGAGCCCGATCGCGCCGCCGCGATCAATATGCCCGGAGCGCTCATACGCCGCCTCGCGGCCGGAAGCGACGATCATAGCCGGCGTCGTAAAGCGCGCTTTCTCGGAAGTCCTCGGCGGCGAGGGCGGGCCCCACGAGGATCAGCGCGGTGCGCTCCATCGGCGCCTCGGCGGCGCGGGCTTCTATGTCCGCGAGCGCGCCTCGGATGATCGTCTCTTCCGGCCAGGAGGCGCGATAGACCAGCGCGACGGGGCAGTCGGCGCCGTAAAACGGCGTGAGCTCTTCGACGACGCGGCCGAGAACGTGAATGGAAAGATGGATTGCGAGCGTCGCGCCCGATTGTGCGAAGGTTGCGAGCTTCTCGCGCTCCGGCATGGCCGAGGCGCGCCCCGAAGTGCGGGTGAGCACGACGGACTGTGTCATTTCCGGGAGCGTCAGCTCGCGCCCGAGCGCGCTTGCCGCGGCCGCGAAGGCGGGCACGCCTGGCGTCATCGTATAGGGAATGCCGAGCGCGCGCAGACGGCGCGTCTGTTCGCCGACGGCGCTCCAGATGGAGAGATCGCCGGAGTGCAGCCGCGCCACGTCATGCCCGGCGTCATGCGCGGCCTTCATTTCCGCAATGATGTCGTCGAGCGAGAGGGGCGCGGTGTCGACGATGCGCGCGCCTTCCGGACAATGGGCGAGCACGCCCGCCGGCACGAGCGAGCCGGCATAAAGGCAGACAGGACAGCGCGCGATGAGATCGCGGCCGCGCAGCGTGAGGAGATCGGCGGCGCCGGGTCCGGCGCCAATGAAATGGACGGTCATTCTTTTTCCTCGGCGCTGATGGCGAGCGCGCAGGCGACGTAAGGCGTGGCGACGCGCGGCCCCAACAGGCGGCTTCCGGGGCCTGCTCCGACGAGCGCGGCGGCTTCGGCGACGCTGCCCACGCCGAACATCGCTTGCACGCGCGGCGAATGGGTGGGCGCGGCGCCCTTGCGCGCTTTCAAAGCATCGAGCGGTAGAAAGACGAGCGGGGCGCCGAGCGCGTTCGCCGCCTCATGCAGGCCTGGCTCATCCGCTTTGCTTTCCAGCGTGCAGAGCGTGATGTCGGACAGCGACGCGCCATGTTGCGCGGCGACCGCGCGCACGAGATCGATGATGGCTTCGGCGGCGACGCCGCGTCGTGCGCCAATGCCGGCGGCGTATCTCATGGTTTCACCGCGCGCCATTGCAGCACCGCCATTGCGGGATCGAGCGCATGAAAGCGGCCGACCGGACGGGCGCGAGAAATCTGCAGGTGTATAAGGTCGCCGCCTTTGGCTTTGAACGCTTGCGTGAGCAGCGCCTGCGTTTCGAGCGTCACGCCGTTGACGACGATCCTGCCTTGCGAAGGAAGCGCGCGCCATGCGGCCTCCAGAGTCGCCTCATTGGCGCCGCCGCCGATGAAAATGGCGTCGGGCGTGCGAAGGTCTTCCAGCGCCTGCGGGGCGGCGCCTTTCACGATCGCCAGATCGGGAACGCCCAAGGCGATTGCGTTGCGCGCGATGCGCGCCGCGCGCGTTTCGTCGCGCTCCAGCGCAACGGCGCGGTTCGATGGATCGCTCAGCATCCACTCAATTGAAATCGAGCCCGAGCCGGCGCCGATATCCCACAGCGTCTCGCCCTTGCGTGGCGCCAGCGCAGAGAGCGTCACAGCTCGGATCTCACGTTTTGTAAGTTGGCCGTCGTTTTCGAACCAATCGTCGGGGAGGCCCGGCGTGCGCGGAATGGTGCGCGCGGCGGGCGCGGCGACGACATCGATTGCGACAGTGTTGAGCGCCGCGATGGCTTGCAGATTGAAACTATCTGCGCGCCCCTCACGAATGCGTTCCTTCGAGCCGCCCAGACGTTCGAGCACGAAGAGTCGCGAAGCGCCCATGCCGAGCTTTGTTAGATGATCGGCGAGACGCGTCGGCGTCGTTTCATCCCATGACAGCGCGATGATGCGCGCGCGTGGCTGAAGAAAAGGCGTGATGCGCTCGAAGGCGCGGCCATGCAGCGAGACGAGCGCGCAGTCCTGCTGGCTCCAATTGAGCCGCGCGGCGGCGAGAGAAAAGGCGGAAGGCGAGGGGATGCAGAAGATTTCGTCGCGCGCGACGTGGCGCGAAATGAGATCGCCGACGCCGTAGAAGAAAGGATCGCCAGAGGCGACCACGACGACCGGTGCGCCGCGCCGCGCCAATATAAGCGGAATTGCGTCCGTGAGCGGCGAGGGCCATTGCAGGCGCTCGGCCTTGCTTTCGCTGACGAGTGAGAGGTGGCGTGCGCCGCCGACAATGAGCGTCGCTTGGTTGATCAGCGTGCGTGCGGCCGGCGCCAGCGCGTCGACGCCATCTTCACCAATGCCGACGATGGAGAGCCATTTCTCCATTCACTCGGCCTTTCGCGACGTATAGACCCAGTCGCGCGCGCCTTCACGCGCGATGCGCTTTGTGCCGCTCGCCCCGATGACGACAAGGGTCGACATGTCGATCAGCGACGTATCCGCTTCATCGAGGCGCGTGAGAATAATCTCTTCCTTTTCGCGGCCGACCGCCTTCGCGAAGCTGACCAATGTTTCGCCGGGAAGCAAGCGGCGCAGTAGCGCAAAGGCGTCGGCGATGCGCGTGGGCCGCGCGCGCGAGGCGGGGTTGTAAAGCGCGATGACGAAATCGCCGCGCGCCGCATGTTCCAGCCGCTTCTCGATCACGCTCCATGGTTTGAGATTGTCCGAAAGCGAGATGGCGCAGAAATCATGGCCGAGCGGCGCGCCGAGACGCGCGGCGGCCGCCTGCATCGCCGAGACGCCCGGCAGCACGCGAATGTCGAGAGCGCGCCATTCCTTCGGGCCATGATCGACAGCCTCGAACACCGCCGCCGCCATGGCGAAAACGCCCGGATCGCCACCCGAGACGACCGCGACGACGCGTCCTTGCGCGGTTCGCGCGAGCGCCTCGCGGGCGCGGTCGATCTCGACGCGGTTGTCGCTGGCCAATCGCGTCTGTCCGGGCCGCATCGGCACGCGGGCGACATAGGGGTCATAGCCGATAATGTCCTGCGCCTGGGCGAGCGCCTCTTGCGCCTCCAGCGTCAGCCATTTCTCATCGGCCGGCCCGAGGCCGACGATATAGAGACATCCGCTCATGGGCGTCGGCCCTGGCCCGGCACCAGCGCCATGGCGAAATAAGGCGCATCGTCGTCGCGCTTTTCAGCAAAGGGCATGATCTTCTCGCCCGCCATGGTTCCGCGCTCGACGTAAATGGCGCGCGAGATGACGCCTGCGCGAGTCATGGCGCGGCGCAATTTCGGGAAGTTGCCGCCGAGCTTCATGACGACGGCGGCGTCCGCCGCAGCAAGACGCTCGGCAAGCGCGTCTTCATCGAGTGTCGCGGGCATGACGGTGAGGATGTCGTCGCCCCATGTCATGGGTTGGCGGGCTGCGGCGAAACAGCCGGACATGCCGGAAACGCCTGCGCAGACCTCGACGCGAAAACGCTGCTGAAGCCGCGTGAACATATGCATGAAGGAGCCGTAAAGCAGCGGATCGCCTTCGCAGAGCAGGGCGACGTCGCGGCCCTGTTCGAGCACAGCGGCGAGACGCTCCGCGCTTTCTTCGTAGAAACCCGCAAGCGAAGAAACATATTCGGGCGCGTCGAAGGCAATCTCCGTCGTCACCGGATAGAGGAGCGGCAGCTCCTCGCAGCCTTCCGAGACATAGCGCTCCGCAATCGTGCGCGCGTGACTTACGCGGCCGCGCTTGGCGAAATAGGCGATCGTTTTCGCTTCACCGATGAGGCGCGCGGCTTTCACTGTGACAAGCTCGGGATCGCCGGGGCCAAGCCCAATGCCGATCAGCGCGCCGAGTTTCGCGGCGCCTTGTTGCGAGGTTATGGGAAGCACGCTCATTCGGCGTCGCTCGCCAGCGCATTGATCGCGGCGGCGGCCATGGCGCTGCCGCCCTTGCGGCCTTTCACGATGGCGAAAGGAATGCGCCCATCGGCGGCGAGCGCCTCTTTCGATTCCGCCGCGCCGACGAAACCAACTGGCATGCCGATGATCGCCGCGGGGCGCGCAACGCCTTCGCCCAGCATTTCGAGCAGACGGAAGAGCGACGTCGGCGCATTGCCGATCGCGATGACGGCGCCGTCGAGCCTATCGCGCCAAAGCTCCATCGCGGCGGCGCTGCGGGTTGTGCCGAGTTCCGCGGCAAGCGCCGCCACATTGGGGTCCGCGAGCGTGCACACCACGGGATTATTCGCCGGCAGGCGCGCGCGCGTGACGCCATGCGCGACCATATTGGCGTCGCAGAGAATGGGCGCGCCCTTGCGCAGCGCGGCTTTGGCGTCCGACACAAAGCTTGGCGAGAAGTCGATGTCGTCGGCGAGCTCCACCATGCCGCAGGCGTGAATCATGCGCACGGCGATCTTTTCCTGCTCCGGCGTGAAGCGCGCGAGATTCGCCTCCGCGCGAATGATCGCAAAGGAGCGCTTGTAGATCGCCGCGCCGTCGCGGATGTAACTCAATGCGTCTGACATAGATGTTCCCTTGCGCGCGCGGTAAGCGTGCTTTCGACGGCGTCGATGTCGAGCCCCTTCGACTGTGGCGCGTCGCTCGCGCCGCCCGCGTCGACGAGGTTGAAGCGGCCGTCATCGGCGATAAGCGTCACCGGCGCGCTGCCCGGCCGCGCGCAGCCTTTGGCGCAGCCGGAGATGTGAAGGCCGACGCCATCCTTGCCTGCAAGCTTTTGCGCCAGCGGCGCGAGCCGCGCAAGAGCGCCGCGCGTGTCGCCGCGCGCCTGCGGGCATTCCGGCGCGCCAGGACACGCCACGACGGCAAGGCGCGGGTCTTCGTGGGAGACGATGAGGTCAAGCGCGCGGGCGCCGGCGATGATGCTTTGCGCGCTGTCGGCCGACGGCGCGGGGATGAGAATGGCGCGCCAGGGCGTGAGGCGTAATTCCCCGCCCGCTTGCGACGCGGCGAGCGCCGCAAGTTCTTTAAGCTCGCTTGCGCGCCAACGGCCCGATGGCGCGGCGACGCCGGCGAAATAGAGGCCGCCCGCTTCTCGTGCGCCTAGGAAGGGGCGCGGCGCAGAATCAGGACGCCGCGAATGCGCTGCGACGAGCCCGGCTTCGCTAAACAGGCGGGCGGCCCCAAGCGCTTTGACGAGCCGCCCCACACGGCGAAGCTCAAAGGCGCCGTTGCGAAGCGTCACAAAGGCGCGTGCGAGCTTGAGCGCAGTGGCGACGGCTTCGGTTCGATCTACGATAGTCGCGAGATCGTCGGCTCCCGCTACGCTTATCGCAACGTTGTTCGGTTGCGCCGCGGAGAGCCGAATATCCGCTTCGACGTTCGACAGCGGCAGCGTTCCGCCGTCAATCGCGAAAAGAAATTTGGCGGGCAAGGCGCGCAGAGCCTGATCTGCCTGAATGGCGTCGGCGAGTTCGCGCGCCATCGCATTGGCGTCGTCAGAGAGCGGCGCGGTGATGACGTTGGTGACGCGCTCTGCCGCGGCGTCACGCGGGAGTAGATGCGCGGCGTCGAGTCTTCGCAAGGCGTCGGGCAAGGTCGCCGCGCTGACGCCTCTGATTTGCAACTGCGCGCGCTGCGAGAGATCCACAAGGCCATTGCCGCAATCGGTGGAAATCGCGGCGACCGCTGCAAGCTGCGCAGCGGTTAATCGAGAGCCGACGATCTTCGCGCGGATGAGCAGACCATCATTGCTCGCCATGGGGGCATAGGCCCCTGGGCACCAGCCCTTGATCTCAGGCGTCGGCTGCATGGGTCCCTCCGACACTTATCAAGATGCTGCGCACGCTGTTCCGACCCGTGCGCCAGAGTTCGCGCGTCAGCGCCTCGTTAAAGACGTGTGCGATCGCCTCCAGGGCGCGCGGATTCTCGCGCGCGAGAAAGTCGCGCACCTTGTCGTCGCCGAGCGTCGCTGAAAAGGCGAGGTCGAATTGCGCGTCGCTGACGAGGCCACTCGTCGCCGCGAAGGCGTAAAGATTGTCGATGCCTTCCGCGATCTCGGCGCCGCCGCGATGGCCGTGGCGCATCTGGCCTTCGAGCCAGCGCGGATTGGCGAGGCGCATGCGCAGCACGCGAGCGATCTCGTCCTGCAACGACCGCGCGGTCAGGCGCTCCGGCCGCGTGGCGTCGAGATGCACGAGAGCGGCGTCGCCTCCGAGCATTTTATTTGCGGCGGCAAAGCCGCCTTCGAAATCGGCGAAGGCGGGGCCGGTCAGCACGTCAACTTCCGCCATGTCCTGCACATGAACATGGGCGTCGGCGCCGGCGACCTGCGCGCTGAACGCGTCATAAGCGGGCGCACTTTCGCCGGCGCGGTCGAGCGCATGGCTGCCGGCTTGAAGATAAGCGCGGGCAAGATCGTCCGGCGACGACCACTCTCCGCGCAAGATCGTCTCGCTGACGCCGAGCCCGTAGTTTCCATGCGCCGCGCCGAAGATGCGCGTGAGGTCTTGCGCTTCCTTGAGTGGATTGAAATCCGCGTCTTCATCGAGCGCCGCCACCGCGCGCACGGCGTCATTGAAGAGCGCGATGAGGCCGGGAAACATATCGCGAAACAGGCCCGAGACATGCAGCGTGACGTCGACGCGCGGAAAATCGAGCTTTGCCTGCGGCAAGATCTCGAAGCCGATGACGCGTGCGCTTTGGTGATCCCATGTCGGCCGGACGCCGAGAAGCGCGAGCGCCTGCGCGAAATCCTCGCCGCCGGTGCGGATCGTCGCGCTGCCCCAGAGATCGAGCATGATGCGGCGGGGAAATTCGCCATGCGTTTGCGCATGGCGCGTCATCACTTCATGCGCGGCGCGGCGGCCGATGTCGTAAGCCGTTTGCGTCGGCGCATGGCGCGGATCGATGCAGAAAAGATTGCGGCCGGTGGGGATGACGTCGGCGCGGCCGCGTGACGGCGCGCCGGCCGGGCCGGGCTCGACGAAGCGGCCCGAAAGCGCGGCGAGGAGCGCCTTGCGTTCGCTTAGCCCGCAAGCGTTGCGCGTTGTGTCTTCGTCGGCGCGGCCGAAGACGTGAAGCCCGTCGCCGATGCGCATTTCCTTGAGGTCGCACATCCAGGCGTCGAGTCGCGTCAGCGTTTCGGCGATGTCGGTCTCGCGCGTCACGCCGCATTCCTGCGCGAGCCCGCTGCGTTCGGTATCATCGAGAATGGCGCCGGCGATGAGGCGCGCGCGGCGTGGATCGAGCGACGCCGCGGCCGCATATTCGTCGAGCAGCGTCTCGATCGTCGCCGCGGCGTCGAAGAGTTCGGCCTCGACGAGCGGTGGCGTCAGATGCCCGATCGTCACGGCGCTCGTGCGGCGCTTGGCTTGCGCGGCTTCGCCGGGATCATTGACGATGAAAGGATAGATGAGCGGGGTAGGGCCCAGCACGGCTTCGGGCGCGCAATCCTGCGAAAGCATCACGGACTTGCCCGGCAGCCATTCGAGCGTGCCATGGGCGCCGAGATGTATGAGCGCGTCGATTTTGCGGATGTGACGCAGCCAGAGATAGAAGGCGACATAGGCGTGGCGCGGCGGCCGTTGCATGTCGTGGTAAGTCTCGTAGCGCTCGGCGCGCGCGCCGCGATCTGGCTGCAGGGCGATGACGAGATTGCCGTTGATGAGGCAGGAGAAGCGGAAGGCGTCGCCGACGATCGCGGGGTCGTCCTGCGGGGCGCCCCATGCGTCGTTGAGGCTTGCGACGAAATTTGCAGGAAGCGATTCGAGTAGGCGCGTGTAG
The DNA here is from genome assembly GCF_027925385.1 of Methylocystis iwaonis. Taxonomy (NCBI): domain Bacteria; kingdom Pseudomonadati; phylum Pseudomonadota; class Alphaproteobacteria; order Hyphomicrobiales; family Methylocystaceae; genus Methylocystis; species Methylocystis iwaonis. Next base: position 2,826,475 of record NZ_AP027142.1, on the reverse strand, counting down.
TCGGTGAGCTTGACGGCGACCGTCTGCGCACATTCTTCGAGTGCGCGAATGATTGATCGTGATCCCTCCTTCTCCCGCTCGCGGGAGAAGGTGTCGCCGCGAAGCGGTGACGGATGAGGGCCCTCACCCGACCCCTGCTTACGCAGGGGCCACCCTCTCCCGCAGGCGGGAGAGGGGATTTCCGCGGCGTTCGTGGCGTTGCTCTGGATTGCTTCGCCTTCGGCTCGCAATGACGGAGGATCGTTTATCGCGTAGCCGGCGTGGCCCAGCGCTGCGGTGATCTCCACGACGCTCGCTTCGGCGTCCAGGCCGATCGCATATCCGCTGCGTCCGCGACGCGCGGGGTAATCGGAGAGAATCAGCGCAAGGCTTTTCTCGGCGTTCGATTTGCGGCGCAGGCGCGCCCAATTCGCGGCTAGCTCCGCAACGAAAGCGATGCGCGACTGCTCCGGCGCATGGCGGGGCTCGTCCAATTCGGCGGCGCCGCGCGGCGCGGTTTCCTTGAAGGAGATGGCGCGGGTGAAGATGCGGCCGTCAACTTCCGGCAGCACGACATTCATCGCGAGGTCGGCGGCGTTGGCGCCGCGTGCGGAGGCTTCCCATGCGTCGCGCGTGCAGGTGGCGAGCGCGACTTGCAAGACGGGCGCGTCGGCGCGGTCGAGCACGCCGCCCGAGTCGCGGCGTGCGGAGAAGGCGGTGGCGTTGAGAATGACGTCGGGCGCGAATGCGTCGAGCGCCTGCGTTATAAAAGCTTCGCTCTCGGGCTCCTTGAGGCTTGCGACGTAGAGGGCGTCAACCCTGAAACCACGGTCATTGAGCGCATCCGCGAGCGCGATGATCGGCGCAACATCGTCGGCAAGATAAAGCGAGCGATAGAAGACAATCGTCGCGCGCGGCGCCTCGCCCTCGGCTGCGCGACAGGCCTGCGTGAAACGGCCGGCATTGGCGACCGGAACGCTCTCGCGCCAATCGGTGGGGCGCCCGGCGAGCGTCGATGCGTAGGCCAGAAATGAGCGAAAATTATCGGGGCCGCCATCCTGGAAAAAACGCCAGATGCGATTGAGGGCTTGGGCATCTAGGATCGACGCCTGAGCGAGACGGATGTCCTCGACCGTGTCGCCCGGCACGATGGCGAGTGCAATATTGTGCGTGCGGGCCAGCGCTTCGAGTTGCTCGACGCCATAAGCCCAATAATCCTTGCCGCCCAGAAGCCGCACGACGATGAGCTTGGCGTGACGCGCGACTGTGTCGAGATAGAGATCGACGGAGTAGGGGTGTTTCAGTTGCGCGAGCGGTGCGCAGCGCAGGCTTGCAAGCCGCTCGTCGCGCACATGCAATCGCGCCAGCAGGCGCAGCTCGGAGTCGGAAAAAGACAGGAAGACAATGTCGGCCGGAGTCTGGCCGAGATCCGTCGCCGCGCCGGCGTCGTCGAGACTATGGAGATCGCGCGGCAGGAGGTGCATGGCGCCTCACGGCTGCGCGAGCATCGCGGCGATCGACTCGCGATCGAGTCCCTTTTCGCCGATCACGACGAGACGGCTCGCGCGTTCTTCGCCAGACTTCCAAGGGCGGTCGAAATGATGCTGAACGCGCGCGCCGACGCCCTGCACGAGAAGACGCATCGGCTTGCCGGCTACCTCGACGAAGCCTTTTACGCGCAGCACGTCGTGGGCGCGTGCGGCTTCAACGAGTTTCGTAACGAGCGCGGCGGGATCGGAGATTGCCGGAATGCTGACGACGAAACTGTCGAAGTCGTCGTGATCGTGCTCGGTCTCCGCGTCGTGATGCGAGGGGCGGTTCGCGAGATCGTCCTCAGCCGCCGCGGCGAGGCCGAGCAGCACGAGCGGATCGACGTGGCCATCGCGCACGCGCACGACTTTCACGCTCGCGCGCGCGCCTCGCGAAAGCTGCGCGGCGACCGCCGCTTCTTCCGCCTCGTCGAGTAGGTCGGTCTTGTTCAGAATGACGAGATCGGCGCAGGCGAGCTGATCCTCGAAGACTTCTTCGAGCGGATTGTCGTGATCGATCGTCTCGGTTTCGGCGCGCTCCTGCGCGATGGCGTCGAGGTCATCGGCAAAACGGCCTTCTGCGACCGCCTTGCCGTCGATGACGGCGATCACGCCGTCGACGGTGAGCTTCGAGCGGATGGCGGGCCAGTCGAAGGCCTTTACCAAAGGCTTCGGCAGCGCGAGGCCGGAGGTTTCGATGATGATATGCTCGGGCCGCTTCTCATGCGCGAGCAGCGCTTCGATCGCCGGCACGAAGTCGTCGGCGACGGTGCAGCACAGGCACCCATTCGCGAGCTCGACGATATTCTCCTCGGGGCAATTCTCGACACCGCAAGCGCGCAAGATATCGCCGTCAACACCGACGTCGCCGAATTCGTTGATGACAAGCGCTAGCCGGCGGTCGTGGGCGTTCTCCAGCACATGGCGGATGAGCGTCGTTTTGCCGGCGCCGAGAAAGCCGGTGATGATGGTCGCGGGGATTTTGGCGGCGCTCATGCGGCCTCCGTTTCGTCACGCGAGATGAGACGCCAGGACAGCCCCGCGAGCGCGCCGGCGAGGACCCAGCTCGCCGCCTGCACGGTCAGCGACGCGGCCGCGAAGCGCGCCGCAAGCTCCGCGGGGACGGTGCTTTCAGGCGTGGCGGCCGTCGGCCAGAAGAAATGCGGCGCGACAATCAGCGCGGCGCCGAAGATCTTGGCGGCGGGCGCGTCGAGGCGCAGCAAAGCGAAAAGCCCGGCGCCGGTCGAGGCGGCCGTCGCGAGCCACCAGATTTGGCGGCCCGCAAGATCGGTCTCCGCCGCGCCGGGGAGTTGCGGCGCGAGGCCGAGGCTCGTCGCGAGTCCGGTGGCGGCGAAGGCGCAGGCGCCCCAAAGCGCGGCGCGGCGCGGGCCGATCGACTCTCCCGAAAAAAGCATGCCGGCGAGCAGGATCAGCGCATAGCCGGCGGAGACGGCGACGGTTGCGAGGCTTGTCGCGACCGTGCGGCGCAGGCCCTCGAAGGCCGGGGCCGTGGCTTCGGCCGCGTCATGGGCGTGCTGCGCCGCCTCATAAACCTCGGCGGCGAGGATGAGTGGCGTAGTCGTCACGTGCTGCAGACCCGCGACCGCAAGGCCCGCAACAATGCCGGCGATGAGGCCGGCCGCCAACAGGCGCGCGATCACGGGTCGCGTGAAGGGCGGTCAGTGGCAGGGGAAGGAGAGCGCGTGGCGCGAATCATGCGCCGCGTCGTGCACGGTCTCGGAGTTTGCGAAGCCCGCGCCATAGACGAGGCCGAGGCCAACGATGAAAGCGACGAAAGCGGCCTTCAGCGTCTCCGCGCGAGAGCCGGAAATCGAACGAATAGCGGCAGTCTTGGTCGTCATATGAACGTCTCCCTGCCGCCCCACCGGCGGCGCATAATTCCGACAAGCGACGGCAGGTCTCCTGGCTTCCGGGTTACATCCGCGCCGCCTTCCCAAGCTTTTGGCTCAGTGGCCGATGGCGCAGCCTTCCCGGTTACAGTTGCGGGGGCAGCCGCGGTTTTGGGGACTCCCGCACCGCGTTCCCTTTTCGCCTCCTTGCGAAGGACCGTCACGCTCAGTCATATGCGCGCGTCACCTTTACGTCAAACGCCAAGGAGCGCGTCTTGGAAGAAGAGCAGGAAAAGGACGCGGCGCGCCGCCATCGCGAGAAGATGGAAAAGCGCAAGGCCGTGCAGGACGCGGAGGTCGCCGGCAAGACCATCGCACAAAAGGGCCTGCTGATGGTTCACACCGGCTCCGGCAAGGGCAAGTCCACCGCGGCCTTCGGATTGGCGCTGCGGGCGCTCGGCCATGGCTGGAAGGTCGGCGTCGTGCAATTCGGCAAGGGCGGGTGGCGGTCGGGCGAGCGCGAGATGCTGGAGAAGCTCGGGGAGGTCTCCTGGCATACGTTGGGGGAGGGCTTCACCTGGGAGACGCAGGACCGCGCGCGTGACGAGGCCGCGGCGCGGCGCGCCTGGGAGACGGCCTGCGCGCTGATGGATGATCCCGAGATTCGCCTGCTGGTGCTCGACGAGCTGAATATTTCGCTGCGCTACGATCACCTGCCGCTGGGCGAGGTTGTGGAAAGACTGGCCGCTCGTCGAGAAGGTCTCCATATCGTCGTGACCGGACGCAACGCCAAGCCGGAAATGATCGCGGCCGCCGACCTCGTGACGGAGATGACCTTGGTGAAGCACCATTTCGCAGCGGGCGTGAAGGCGCAGGAAGGCATCGAATTCTAATATGAGTTCCGCTTTGATTGGTCGGCGCCATTCCCGATCGCTCGCGCAGCGAGCGATCGGGAATCCAGAGCAAAACCAGCGTTTTTGCGGCTCTGGATCCCGATCGGGCCTTCGGCCCGTCGGGAATGACAAGCGCCAACGCAAGCTACTCAAACGGAAATAGTATAAAAAGCTCAGCCTTGGCGTCGTAGCAGGCGCTCCGCCGCGGCGCCGCGGGCATTGAAGAAGAACTGCGGCGCCGAGACGAGCGCACGCCAAAGCGCGGACGCTGATTTCACGACGGGCGTCAGCAGCATGCCGGCAACCGAATGCGGGTCGACGCCTTTTTCGTCGACGCCATAGGTCAGGCGCGGGTTTTTCTCCGTGGGGATCTCGAGCGTTCCGAACATCCAATCCCACACCGCGAGGACACTGCCGAGGTTGCGATTGAAATGCCTCGGGTCATTCGAATGATGGATTTGATGGTGGGCGGGGCTCAAAATCAAGCGGCCCCAGGCGCCGGAGAAGGGTATCCAGAACTGCGAATGCTGGAGATGCCCGATCGTCCAGAGAAAGCAGAGAAAGAGGATGTTCTTGCCGTCGACGGCAAACATATCCGTCGGCCGGTTGAAGAGCCAATGCAATGTGCCGGACGCGGCGCCGATGAAGGTCGCGAGCATATAGCCGAAGATGACATTGTCGATCGGGTGGTTTCTGAAATTGGTCAGCGGCGTCAGGACATCGGCCGTGTGATGGAGCTTGTGAAGCTCCCACAAGAAAGCAACCCGGTGCTTGAGATAATGGTCGAGAAAATAGCCGATCTCATAGGCCAGGAACAAAACTACGGTCGAGATCGCCTTGATCTGCAAATCGCTGAAGCTTGTGTTCCCCATGTGCCCGAATGCTTTGCCGAGGACCGAACTGACGCCCATCGCAATGACGTTCGACGAAATGACGAGGCCGCCGATCACCGCCGGCATGAAGATGACGCTGAGAACGAAGAGCTTCAGGTCTGCGTGAACAGACTCGCGCATCGCGAAATTCTTGGAGAAAATCGCGCGCGCCACCAGCGGCAGATTGGCGCGCCCCCGGCGCCGCAAGCGTCGATAAGCCAATGCGGCGAACCCCAAAGCGAAGGACGACGCCAGCGAATAGATCGAAAAGATCGAACCTGCCGAAAACAGCTCCGACGAAACTTGCCTTGCGGAAAAGCGGATCGCGCTGTTCAGGTCCATGGGAGCTATCTGGGCGGCTCGAAGTCGGCTCGCGGCGAAGCGTATTCGTAAGGCGCGATGGCGCCAAGGCGCTTTCCGAGGACGGACTTCCGCAAGTAGCTGCGCAGCTTGATATTTTTCGCGGCAGGACCGACCTCGACCATAAGGACGCCGAGCAGGATGAGAAGGCAGCCCAGGATGGCGGGGCCCGTCAGGCGTTCGGAGAGCAGCGCGGCGCCCGACAGGGCCGCGAAGACGCACTCGAGCGACATGATCAGAGCGGCTTCGGCCGGGGGCGTATATTTTTGCGCGACGATCTGCAGCGTGAAGGCGATTCCACCAGAGCAGAGGCCGGCATAGAGGATTGCCGGAAGCGCCACGGCCAATCCCTCCTGGGAGACAGGCTCGAAGCTGAGCCCGACAATGAGGCCGAGAAGAGTGGCGACGCCATATTGCGCGAAAGCCAGGAAGAATGGCCGGTCGGCGCGCGCCAGAAAGACCGGAACCAGGCTGATCCCGGCAGCCCAGGCGATGTCCGCGATCAGAACCAAAGCGTCGCCGCCGTTGAGCCCTTGAAAATGTCCGTGTTCCGTCAGGAGCCAGGCCCCTGCGACGGACACGGCGATCGCGGCCAGCACCACGGGTCTCGGCTTGGCTCCGGAGACCATCCAGACGATGAAGGGGACGAAGATCACATAGAGAGCGGTCAAAAACCCGCCGTTCGTCGCCGTGGTCGTGACAAGGCCGGTTTGTTGTAAGGTAGAGCCGACAAACAGGCAGAAGCCGATCAGGCCCGCAAGCGCCACATCCTGTTTTCTCAACCGCGGTTGAGCCTTTTTACGGTGCTCGTAGAAGGCCAGCGGCGCCAGCGCCATCCAGGAAACCAAAAAACGCGCGCCGACGAAACTGATCGGCCCCATGGTCCCATTGGCGTGTTTTTGCGCGATAAAAGCCGTTCCCCAAATGATCGAAACCGCCATAAGCAACAGATCGGCGCGCATTCGGGACATCAGCTTCCTTTGCCGTTTGAGCGCCGCGGCGGTCGTTCCATCTCGAGGAGACAGCGCCGGCCCGGCTGCTTGGTCGCGGCCAGCCCGCAAAAATGCGATCGGCGGCCAAAAATGCTGAAGCCGACGCCCGAACAAGTCGAGAGCGTCGGCTCCAAATCGATCTGCGCCGTTGCCGGGCCGATCGTGCTCCCAGACGACAAGACCGGGAGATCACCCCCCGGCAAGTCGTTCAGCAGGGGTATTACTGAATCATGCGCGCGGTAGAGCCGGTGCCGGCGGTGCCGAGAGCCTCGCGGTTGTTGCCCGTGCCGTTGGTGCCCTCGGGAGAGATCCAGTCCGGAACCCAGGTAAGAGCGACGACGACGAAGCCGACGAAGGCGGCGACCCAGATGAGCATCTTGCCGATGTCGCCGGAGCTGTGAACGTTGACAGCCATGCGTTTTCCCCCTGTTTGTTTTTTCTACCAGAATGCTTGCCGCATCGAGGTAACCCTAGCCCGATTCAAACCGCTTGGCAATCTGCGGGGAGAGCCTAATTTTGACGGCCAAAAATGCGATATTAAAGCGTATAATCAATCACTTAATGTGCGACAACTGGTCGCGGACAAAAAATTTTTTTAGGCCGTGGAACCCTAAGATTCGAGGCCTTTGAGAGGCCTCTCCGAAGCCCCGCCGCAGGTTGTTTCCACCCCGGGCAGGCGGCCTCGGGGCGGCCTTCTTGCAAATCCTCTTGCAAACCTTGCGGCGATCCCTATTGCTCCCTGCGGGCGCTTCGCATATAAGCGCGCGCATCCCACAGGCGAAGGTTATGCGGCGTCTGATCCAAGACGTCGTTTCCGGTGGCCGGTTTCCGGCCTCTTCACCTTGCTTTCGCCGAGGCTCAACCGGAGAAAAGTAAATGGCGCTTCCTGACTTCACCATGCGCGGCCTTCTCGAGGCGGGCGCTCACTTCGGCCACCAGTCGCATCGCTGGAACCCGAAGATGGCCCCCTTCATTTTCGGCGTGCGCAACAATATCCACATCATCGACCTCGCCCAGACCGTTCCGCTGCTGCATCAGGCGCTGAAGACGGTCTCCGACACGGTGGCCAAGGGCGGCCGCGTGCTGTTCGTCGGCACCAAGCGTCAGGCGCAAGATCAGATCGCCGACTCGGCCCGCCGCAGCGCGCAATATTACATCAACTCCCGCTGGCTCGGCGGCACGCTGACCAACTGGAAGACCATTTCGGGCTCGATCAATCGCCTGCGCAAGCTCGACGAGATGCTCTCGGCCGGCGCCCAGGGCGTGACGAAGAAGGAGCGCCTGCTCCTCACCCGCGAGCGCGACAAGCTGGAAAAGGCGCTCGGCGGCATCAAGGACATGGGCGGCACGCCCGACCTGATCTTTGTCATCGACACCAATAAGGAGCAGCTCGCGATCAAGGAGGCCAACCGCCTCAAGATCCCGGTGGTGGCGATCCTCGACACCAACTGCGATCCGGATGGCGTGACCTATCCCATCCCGGGCAATGACGACGCCGGCCGCGCCATCCAGCTCTACTGCGACCTGATCGCCCGCGCCGCGATCGACGGCATCTCCCGCAGCCAGGGCGCGCTGGGCGTCGATCTCGGCGAAGCCGAGGCTCCGGCCGTCGAGCCGGCCGTGGCCGGCGCCGAAAGCGGCGAGGCTTACGAGTCGGCCGAGGTCTTCGAGCTGCTCGCCGCCCCGCGCGGCGCCCCCGACGATCTCGCCAAGCTGAACGGCGTCGGCCCGCAGGTCGTCAAGAAGCTCAATGACGCCGGCGTGTTCCATTACTGGCAGATCGCCGCGATGACGCCGGGCGACGTCGAGAAGGTCGACGCCGATCTCAAGCTCAGCGGCCGCATCGCCCGCGATGGCTGGGTGGATCAGGCGCGCGCGCTTCTGTCCGCCTAAAGACTGACTGTCATCTTTCGCCATTACCTCGGGCGCCGGCTCATCCAGAGCCGGCGCCCGTCGCCATAAAGCCCCCGAGAGCCGGGAAGCCGTCGCCGCGGGCTTCCAGCCGGCCCCAACAGAAGGATTTCGACCATGGCCACGATTACCGCCGCCCTCGTCAAGGAACTGCGTGAGAGCACCGGCGCCGGCATGATGGACTGCAAGGCCGCGCTCACCGCGACCGAGGGCGAGTTCGAGGCCGCTGTCGACTGGCTGCGCAAGAAGGGCCTCTCCAAAGCCGCCAAGAAGGCCGACCGCGTGGCCGCCGAGGGCCTTGTCGCCGCGCTCACCGGCGACAAGAAGGGCGTCGTCGTCGAGGTGAACTCCGAGACCGACTTCGTTTCCCGTAACGCCGACTTCCAGACGCTCGTCAAGAACATCGCCGAAGTGGCGCTGGCGACCGGCAAGACCGACGCCGCTGAGCTCGGCGGAGAGGCTTATCCGGGCGGCGGCACGGTCGCCGAGAACATCACGACGTCTATCGCCACGATCGGCGAGAACCTCACGCTGCGCCGCGCGGCCGCGCTGACGGTGTCGGACGGCGTGGTCGGCCGCTATGTGCACGGCCAGGTCGTCGACGGCCAGGGCAAGATCGCGGTGATCGTCGCGCTGGAATCGACCGGCGACAAGGAAGTGCTGGCCAAGCTCGCGCGCGAGATCGCCATGCATGTCGCCTCGGCCAATCCGCAGGCGATGGACGCCTCTGGCCTCGACCCGGCGATTGTCGAGCGCGAGGCCAATCTGCTGCGCGAGAAGAACGCCGGCAAGCCCGAGAATGTGCTGGCGAAGATCGTCGAGTCCGGTGTCAAGACTTTCGCCAAGGAAGTCTGCCTGCTCGACCAGCCCTCGAACCACCCCGAGCATAATGGCAAGACCGTCGCCCAGGCGGTGAAGGAGCTCGAAGGCAAGGCCGGCGCGCCGATCGCCATCAAGGGCTTCGTCCGCTATGCGCTCGGCGAGGGCATCGAGAAGCAGACCAGCGATTTCGCGGCGGAAGTCGCGGCGGCCGCGAAGGGCTGAGCCAGAACGGGCTCCCACGCCATTTCCTCCCTTAAAGGGGAGGGCGCTTCGCAAGGCGTAATGAACAGAAACTAAAAGGCCGAGGCTCCAACCTCGGCCTTTTTTGTTGGTCTAACGCGCTTGGTTGCTTTTCCGCCCAAGCAGACATGCTCGCTGTGGCGCATAGGTCGGCGCCGCGCTGATGAGCCATTGCTGGCTCCTGAACGGGCGTTATCTCCGAACTGTTTAATCCGGCGACGACGCTCCCGCCTCGGCTGGGAGGCCCGGATCACGGAGGGAGAAAAATGACGATCCGTCCGGACCCCACCTTCCACGCCACCCCCAAGCTGGCGATGGAAGCGCCCCCTGAGCGATATGCCTACGTCCTGATGCTCAGTCCCAATTTTTCGCGTCCGGACTGCCTGGGCGTGGTCGACGTCGATTCGAGTTCCTCATCCTATGGAAAAATCGTCCACACGGTGGTGATGCCGAATAAGGGTGACGAATTTCATCATTTCGGCTGGAACGCCTGCTCATCCGCCTTGTCGCCCATGTCGGGCCACGCCTTTCTGGAACGCCGCTACCTCATCATCCCAGGTCTGCGGTCGTCGCGGATCTATGTGATCGACACTAAGCCGGACCCCACGCAGGCAAAGATCCACAAGATCATCGAGCCGGAGGAAGTCTTCCACAAGACCGGCTATTCGCGGCCGCACACGGTCCATTGCGGGCCGGAGGGCATTTATGTCTCCACCCTCGGCGGCGGCGGACCGGATGGGACCGATAGCCCGCCGGGTATCTTCATCATGGATTGCGAAACATTCGACGTGCTGGGCCGCTGGGAAATCGACCGAGGGCCGCAGGACAAGCATTACGATTTCTGGTGGAACCTCCCGCGGGATTACATGGTGACGAGCGAATGGGGGTTGCCGCCGCAGTTCGAGAACGGCCTGGTTCCAGACGATCTGCTCGGCAACAGATATGGACATCGGCTGCATTTCTGGGATTTGCGTGCGCGTCGCAACGTCCAGACGATCGACCTGGGCGCCAACCATCAGATGGCCCTCGAAGTCCGGCCAGCGCACGACCCCATAAAGGAATACGGCTTTGTTGGCGTCGTGGTGGACACGACCAACCTCGAGGGCTCGATCTGGACGTGGTGGCGCGAGGGCGGCACGTTCCGTTGCGAGAAGACAGCCGTCATTGCGCCGGAGCCGGCAGATAAAGATCAGCTTCCCCCATTGCTTCAGCCCTTCGCCGCCGTTCCGCCATTGGTCACCGACATCGACCTCTCGCTCGATGACCGATTCCTCTATGTGTCCTGCTGGGGCACGGGCGAGATGCGCCAATACGACGTCAGCGACCCGAGGGCGCCCAAGCTGGCTGGCTCGACGCATATCGGCGGCATTGTCCGACGGACGCCCCATCCGAATGGCAATACATTTGCCGGCGGCCCCCAGATGATCGAGATCAGCCGCGACGGGAAGCGGGTCTACTGGACGAACTCGCTCTATTCGACCTGGGACGACCAGTTCTTTCCTGAGGGAGTGCCAGGCGCGATGGTCAAAGCCGACGTCGGGACTGATGGCGGCGTCACGTTGGACAAGAAATTCTGGGTCGAATTTCCGGATGGATACAGGTCACATCAAATCCGCCTCGAAGGCGGCGACTGCTCAACCGACTCCTTTTGCTATCCGTCCGTCTGAAGGTGGGCCACGTTCAATGGAGCACGGCGGACCTTTGGCTGGCCGTGGTCGCCAGCGGCCTCTACCACGGCGTTAATCCGGGCATGGGATGGCCTCTGGCCGTTTCAGCCGGCCTGATGGGCAGGGGGCGCTGGGACCTCGCCTTGGCGCTTGCGTCGCTTGCGGCCGGGCACTTAGCCGCCATGCTGGTCATTCTGCTGCCCTTCGCGCTGATGACCGCGCTGGTGGAATGGGGACGCGTCATCAGGATCGGCGTCGGCGTCGGCGTGATGGCCTATGGCGCCTACCGCCTCGTCAACCGGCGACATCCGCGCGCGCTCGCCCGAATCAGGCCCACGCAGCTTGCGCTGTGGTCCTTCGCTATCGCGATCGCGCATGGGGCCGGTTTGATGCTGCTGCCCATCTATCTTGGCCTTTGCTCGGCGGGAGAGGTCGACGCGGCTCATCAGGGACTGGCGAGCCTGATGGGGCGAAACTTTGCAACCGCGGTCCAGGTTTCGCTCCTCCATGTGGTCTCGATGGTGACCGCTGGCGGCTTGATTGCGTTCCTTGTGCACGGCTGGCTCGGCCCGAGCTTCATCTCCAGAAGCTGGTTCAACCTCGACCTGGTTTGGGCGCTGAGCTTGATGCTCGTCGGCGCCGCCGGGCTCGTGACGGCCTTATGAAACATTCCCTTCATCCCCCGCGTTTCGCCCTGCTGGCGGGGCGCCGGGAGGGTTCAATGCCTGCGCAGGGACAATCGATCACGGAAGCGATCCGGGAGAATATCTCGGTAACCGGCATAGAGAGCGCCGCCCCCCTGCCGGATATGCAGACGCAGGGCGACGGGCTCAAAAATCCGCGCGAGCTTTATCCCAAGCCGCCTTTTGAGAAGCAGCCGCAGCCCTGGCCGGGCCTTGCCTGCAAGATGACTCCGCTGCCCGATCACGGCGAGAAGAGCTATCGCGGCTCGGGGCGGCTCAAGGGCCGCAAGGCGCTGCTCACCGGCGGCGATTCCGGCATCGGCCGCGCGGCGGCGATCGCCTTCGCGCGCGAGGGCGCCGATGTCGCGATCAATTATCTTCCGCAAGAGGAGGAGGACGCCCGGGAGGTTGTGGCGTTGATCGAAGACGCGGGCGGCAAGGCCGCGCCCATTCCTGGCGACATTCGTGACGAAATGTTCTGCAAGCGTCTGGTCGACGACGCCGTCAATGAGCTTGGCGGGCTCGACATTCTGGTCAACAACGCCGCCCGCCAGCATGTGCGCGAATCGATCACGGAGATTACCACGGAAGACCTGGATTGGACCTTCCGCACCAATCTCTATGCGCTGTTCTGGATCACCAAGGCGGCCGTCCCCCATATGCGGCCCGGTTCGACCATCATCAACACGACCTCCATCAACGCCTATGAGCCATCGCAGCATCTGCTCGATTACGCGGTGACCAAGGCCGGCATTCTGAATTTCACCTGGGGGCTGGCCAAGCAGCTCGCCAAGCAGGGCATCCGCGTCAACGCCGTCGCGCCGGGCCCGTTCTGGACGCCGCTGCAACCCTCGGGCGGGCAGACGCAGGAGCATCTCACCCAGTTCGGCGGCGACACGCCGCTCGGACGCCCCGGCCAGCCGGCGGAGATTGCGCCGCTTTACGTCCTGTTGGCCTCGGCGGAATCGAGCTATGCGACGGGGCAGGTGTTCGGCGCGACGGGCGGAGAGGTCGGACCGTAACCTTTCGCTTTGGAGATTCGAAAGGGTCACTTGCGGCGGGGGCGCGCCATTCGTATTTAAGTCGCGCCCCCGCCCAAGCCATCAGAGAGACCCGTCATGTCCGACCACGCCTCGAAGCGATATAAACGCGTGGTCGTGAAGCTTTCCGGCGAGGCGCTGCAAGGATCGCTGCCTTATGGCCTCGATGCGACGACGCTGGAGCGCATCGCCAAGGACCTGGCCACGGCCTCCGAGAACGGCCACGAGGTCGCGGTGGTCGTCGGCGGCGGCAATTTCTTCCGCGGCATCAAGGGCGCCGATACGGGCATCGAGCGGGCGCGCGCCGATTCGATCGGCATGCTCGCGACCGTCATGAACGGGCTGGCGCTCGAGCAGGCGATCGAAATGCAGGGGCGCCCGGCCCGCTGCCTCTCCTCCGTGCCGATGCCCTCGCTGTGCGAATCCTTCTCGCGCCGCGCGGCGCTGCATCATCTCGCCAAGGGAAGGGTGATGATCGCGGCCGGCGGCACCGGCAATCCCTTCTTCACGACCGACACGGGCGCCGTGCTGCGCGCGGCCGAGCTTTCGGCCGACGCAGTGCTGAAGGCGACCCAGGTCGACGGCGTCTACACCGCCGACCCCAAGCGCGATCCCGCCGCCAAGCGTTACGAGCGCTTGACCCATGACGAGGCCATCGCCCAAAATCTCGCCGTCATGGACACGGCCGCCTTCGCGCTGGCGCGGGAAAATCGAATTCCGATCATCGTCTTTTCGATCGGCGAACCCGGCGCGATCGCCTCGGTGCTGGCCGGGGGCGGGCGTTCGACTCTCGTCGCGCCATAAGCCCGCGCGTCTTTAACTTGCGCACGACGCCTAAAAACATGCCATAAGGGGCTTTGATCGCGGACCTGCGCGTCCGCGGGCCAGTTGAGAAACCACGCCGGCCGGGCGCGCGCCCTCGCGCTGTTGGCGACGAAAGCAGGTTGTAGAGGTCATGACGGATAAATTCGATCTGGCGGATTTGAAGCGCCGCATGCAGGGCGCGATCGCAACTCTGAAACATGAGTTCGGCGGCCTGCGGACCGGCCGCGCCGCCGCGAGCCTGCTCGACCCCGTGCATGTCGACGCCTATGGGCAGATTTCGCCGCTCAATCAGGTGGCGACCGTCAGCGTGCCGGAGCCGCGCATGCTCGCCGTCCAGGTGTGGGACAAGGCGCTGGTCATCGCCGTCGACAAGGCGATTCGCGAAGCCAATCTCGGTCTGCAGCCGACCGTCGAGGGGCAGATTCTGCGCATCCGCATGCCGGAGCTCAACGAACAGCGCCGTAAGGAGCTGGTGAAGGTCGCCCATAAATATGCGGAAGAGGCCCGCGTCGCGGTGCGCCATGTCCGGCGCGACGGCATCGACATGCTGAAGCGGTTGTTGAAGGATCACGCCATTCCCGAGGATGACGGCAAGCGGCACGAAACCGAGGTGCAGAAGGCGACCGACGAGGCGGTGAAGGAAATCGACGCGGCCCTGGCCGCCAAGGAAAAGGAAATTATGCAGGTCTAAGGGCCGTGCTGGAGACGCGAGCGCGGCGGCGACCGTCTGCCTCCATTGCTGAGATCGGCCGGCGATTCGGAACGACATATGGCGGAAGGCGATTTTTTGGAGATGGCGACGACCACGCTCGGCATAACGATTGTCCCGCGCCACGTCGCGCTCATTATGGACGGTAATGGCCGCTGGGCGGCGGCCCGTGGCCTGCCGCGCTTCGAGGGCCATCGTCGCGGCGTCGAGGCGCTTCGTCGTGCCGTTAGGGCTGCGATCGAGCTCCGTATCTCCTATCTCACGGTCTATTCCTTTTCGGCGGAGAACTGGTCGCGCCCGCGTGAAGAGGTGCAGAGCCTGCTCGGATTGCTGCATCGGTTCATTCGCAACGACCTGTCTGAGCTGCACGACAACAACGTGCGGGTGCGCGTCATCGGCGCGCGCGAGGATCTCGCGCCGGAGATTCTGGCCCTGCTCAAGGAGGCGGAGCAGGTGACGGCGGCCAACACCGGGCTGACGCTCGTCGTGGCCTTCAATTACGGCGCACGGCAGGAGATCGCGGCGGCGGCGCGCGCGCTGGCCGAGATGGTGGCGGAGGGGCGGCTTGCGCCGCATGAAATCGACGCCGACGCCATCTCCGCGCGCCTCGACACCGCCGACATACCGGACCCGGATCTGATCATCCGCACCTCCGGCGAACAGCGGCTCTCGAATTTCCTTTTGTGGCAGGCGGCCTACGCCGAATTCGTATTCCTGCCGATCCTGTGGCCCGATTTCGATCAGGCCGCTTTGGTCTCCGCTTTGGAGGAATACGCTCATCGGGAGCGCCGGTTTGGCCGGGTCGAGTCGCCGCGTAGCGCCAAGACGGCGTCATGACCGGCCCGCTGTCCAAGGAAAAAAGCGGCGGCTTCGCCGACCTCGGGCCACGCGTCGCTTCTGCGGTTGTGCTCGTCGCGGCGGCGGTGGCGACGCTCTATTTCGGGGGCGCTATTTTCGCCGCTTTCTGGCTCGTGGCGGCATTTGCCGTGAACTGGGAGTGGCAGGGGCTGATCGGCGGCGAGCGTCGCGTCGCAAGGGTCGCCGCCGGCGGCGTGGCGACGGCGGCGGCGGCTGCTTTCGGGCGGAACGGGCTCGCTGGCTATGCGGCTCTGGATATCCTCTTTTTTGCAGCGACCGCCGCCGTTTTGGCCGGCCCGGCGCGGCGGGCCTGGGCGGCCGGGGGCGTCGTCTATGCCGGGGCGCTGGCCTTTTCGGTCTGCTGGGTGCGGGAATCATTCGACTTGGGAATTCTAGCGATCGCCTTCCTCTTCGCAATCGTGTGGGGAACCGACATTTTCGCTTATTTCGGCGGGCGGCTGATCGGCGGTCCCAAGCTTTGGCCTCGCGTGTCCGCCGGGAAAACCTGGTCGGGCACGATCACCGGCGTCGTCAGCGGCGCCTTGCTCGGCCTTGCGACCGCCTATCTCGGCGGCGGCCCGGCGCTTGCTAGCGTTCAGGTGTTTCTGGTCGGACTGGCGGCGGCCGGCATCTCACAAATGGGAGATCTGTTCGAATCCTCCGTGAAGCGCCGCTTCGGCGTCAAGGATTCGAGCCAGCTCATTCCCGGTCATGGCGGCGTGATGGACCGTCTGGATGGTTTCATTTTCGCCTGCGTTTTCGCGGCGGCGATCGGCTTGGTCCGGGGCGATCCCTCGGCGGCGGCCAACCTCTTTTTCTGGTGAAACGCTCATGGGTTTGAAGAACGGACATGCAAACGGGGGCGCCCGGGCGCCGCGCCGTATCGTCCTGCTCGGCGCAACGGGCTCGGTCGGCCGCTCGACGGTCGATCTCCTGGAACGCGATCCGGATGGGTTTTCGGTCACCGCCGTCGCCGGCGGGCGCGACGCCAAGGCGCTTGCCGACGTCGCCCGCCGCACCAAGGCGGAATTTGCGGCGATTCGCGATGAAAACGCCTATGCGGAGCTGAAGGACGCGCTCGCGGGCACGAATACGCAGGTGGCGGCCGGCCGCGACGCCGTGATCGAGGCCGCGGTGCGCGAGGCCGATCTCGTCGTATCGGCCATCGTCGGCGCCGCGGGGGTCGAGCCGACGCACGCCGCGCTGTCTCTTGGCCGCGACGTCGCGCTCGCCAACAAGGAATGCCTCGTCTGCGCCGGCGCGCCTTTCATGCGCACCGCCAAAAAGATGGAGGCGATGCTCCTTCCGGTCGACAGCGAGCACAACGCCATCTTCCAGGCGCTGGGCGGCGAGGACCCGTCGCGAATCGAACGCATGATCGTCACCGCCTCGGGCGGCCCGTTCCGCACCTGGAGCAAGGAGCGCATCGCCAGCGCGACGGTCGAGGAGGCCCTCAACCATCCGAACTGGGCGATGGGCCCCAAGATCACGGTCGACTCGGCAGGAATGATGAACAAGGGCCTCGAGCTGATCGAGGCGCACCATCTTTTCGGCGTGCCGGCGGAAAAGCTCGAGGTTGTCGTACACCCTCAGTCGATCGTGCACGGGCTCGTGGCGTTCTCGGACGGCTCCGTCACCGCCGGCATGGCGCCGCCGGATATGCGCGTGCCGATCGCCCATTGTCTGGCCTATCCCGAGCGCCTCACCACGCCGGCGCATCGGCTCGACTTCGCGAAAATCGCGACCCTCACATTCGAAGCGCCCGATTTCGAGCGGTTCCCCGCGCTCAGGCTGGCGCTCGACGCTCTGGCGCATGGCGGCGGCTTGACCAATGTGCTCAACGCGGCGAATGAGATCGCGGTCGAGGCTTTCCTCGGCGGCCGCATTTCTTTTGTGGGAATCGTCCGCCACGTGGCGGAGGCCTGCGAGACGGCGCTGCGCGAAGGCTATGCTCGCGCTCCTGAAAATGTGGAGGAAGCGCTGGGCGTTGACCATATTGTCAGAGAAAGGTCGCGGGCGGTCTTGGCCGTCGATGCGCCTTCGGGCATTTTAACGCTTCAGTAACCAAACGCCCCGCGCCCCAGGTTGCGCGGGGAGCTTGGCCCGCGTGACGCGTTGGAGACGAGACCGTGCTGGACCTGTTGACGACTTTTGCGACCTACGTCATCCCCTTCGTGTTCATCTTGACCATCGTGGTCTTTGTCCACGAATTCGGCCACTTCATCGTCGGCCGCTGGTGCGGGGTCCAGGTAGACGCCTTTTCGATTGGCTTTGGTCCCGAGCTTTGGGCCAGGACGGACCGCTATGGCACGCGGTGGCGCATCGCCGCCATTCCGCTAGGCGGCTATGTGAAATTCCATGGCGACGCCAATGGCGCGAGCCTGCCGGACCCCGACGCCGTCGAGGCGATGCCGGCGGCCGAGCGCGACGTCACTTTCGCGGCGCAGACGGTCTGGAAACGGGCCGCCATCGTCTTTGCCGGGCCGTTCGCCAATTTTGTCCTCGCCATCGCGATTTTTGCAGGCATCTTCAACTTTTACGGCCGCACGATCCTGGCGCCGCGCGTCGGCTCGGTCGTCGAGGGCGGGGCGGGGGCGGCCGCCGGCTTTCTGCCGGGGGATCTCGTCCTGTCGATCGACGGCGCGCCGATCGACGCATTCTCGAAAATGCAGGAAATGGTTTCGGTTTCCGCCGACTCCAAGCTTGTCTTCGTGGTGCGCCGCGCCGGGCAGGACGTGACGATCCTGGCGACGCCCGCCTGGCGCGAGGTCGAGAGCCCCGCTGGAAAGATGCGAATCGGCATGCTCGGGCTCAAGGCGTCGACCCAGGCCAGCGACGTGCGGGAGGAGCGCTATGGGCCGCTCGAGTCGGTCAGGCTGGCGTTCAGCGAGACCTGGCAGGTGGTGTATCGCACCGGCTCCTATCTCGGCGGCCTCGTCAGCGGCCGCGAAAGCGCCGATCAGCTCTCGGGTCCCATCGGAATTGCGCAGATTTCGGGCAAGATGGCGCAGGCGGCGACCAAGGTCGGCCTCGCGCCCTTCCTCAATCTGATCGCCATCCTGTCCGTATCGATCGGTCTTCTGAATCTGATGCCGGTTCCGATGCTCGACGGCGGCCATCTGCTGTTCTTCTCCATCGAGGCCATCCGTGGCCAGGCGTTGAACGAGCGGGCGCAAGAGTTCGCTTTCCGGGTCGGGCTCGCCATGGTCGGGGTGTTGATGATCTTCTCGACCTACAACGACATCGCGCGGCTCATCCACCGCTTCGCTGGCGCGTCCTGACGCAAGCGGCGCAGTTACGAAGTTTATGGCGGAACCGCGACGCGCGTCGCGGTTTCTTCATTTTTATTCACCGCATTCGCGGTCCGTTAACCGTCTGCTAGCCATGAATAGTGGCTTTGACGCCACGCCTTCGACAAATTGCCCGAACAGAATTCATTCTGGATTTGCAGGGGTGGTTAAACCCTGTAGAAGATTTGGCGGGACCCCGGAAAGGCGTGTTTCGCCTTGCACAAATAGGTTGTCATTCGCCGCGCTCCGGGCGGCGGAAGTTGCGGACGAGGACCAGCATTACATGCAATCCACTGGCGGCATTTGGAAATCTTCGTCACTTCTTATGGCCGCGCTTGCGGCGCTTCTCCTCTTTTCCGCGCCGGCGTCGGCGGACATTGTGGTGCAGGGCAACGCCCGCACCGACGCCGAGACGATTCGCTCTTATTTCACGGGCTCGAGCCCCGAAGAGGTCGAAAAAGGGCTCGAGGCGCTTCGCCAGAGCGGGCGCTTCGCGACTGTTTCCGCAAGCCGCAAGGGCGGCACTGTCATCATCCGCGTGACCGAAGGCAATCAGGTCAACCGCGTGGTCATCGAGGGCAACAGCAAGGTCAAGACCGAGAACCTGCAGCCCGAACTGCGCACCAAGGCGCGCGGCGCCTTCAGCCCGCAGGTCGCGGAGGCCGACGTCGCCCGCCTGACCGAGATCTATCGCCGCGCCGGCCGCGCCGCCGCCAAGGTTTCCTATCGCACGGTCGAGCTGCCGAATGGCCGCATCGACGTCGTGTTCACGGTCGTCGAGGGCGACAAGACCGGCGTCAAGGAGATCCGTTTCGTCGGCAATAACGTCTATTCGACGCGCCGCCTCGTCGGGATGATGGAAACGACGGAGATGAATTTCCTCTCCTTCCTGAAGACCAGCGACGTCTACGATCCCGACCGCATCGCTTCCGACCTCGAGCTCGTTCGCCGTTTCTACCTCAAGAACGGCTACGCCGATTTCCGCGTCATCAGCTCTGATGCCCAATACGACCCCGCGCTGCAGGGCTACGTCATCAACATCGTCGTCGAAGAAGGTCCGCAGTATCGGGTCTCTTCCGTCGGCGTCGAATCGCATCTTCCCGATATCGACGGCGAGGCGCTGAACGGCGTGCTGCGGCTCTCGCCCGGCGACGTCTACAATGGCGACGCCGTCGAGAAGACAGTCGAGGCGCTGACCCGCGAAGTCGCCAAGAAGGGCTACGCCTTCACGCAGGCCCGTCCGCGCGGCGAACGCAATCCCGCCGCGCAGACCGTCGCGATTCGCTTCGTTCTCGATGAAGGCCCGCGCGTCTACATCGAGCGCATCAATATTCACGGCAACACCCGCACCCGCGACTATGTCATCCGCCGCGAGTTCGATATCGGCGAGGGCGACGCCTATAACCGCGTCCTGATCGATCGCGCCGAGCGCCGCCTGAACGGCCTCGGCTACTTCAAGAAGGTCAAGATCACCAATGAGCCGGGCTCGTCGCCTGACCGCGTGGTGTTGAACGTCGACGTCGAGGATCAACCGACGGGCAATTTCGGCGTCTCCGGCGGCTATTCGACGAACCAGGGCTTCCTGGCCGAGGTTTCGGTTTCCGAGAGCAACTTCATGGGCCGTGGTCAGGCCGTTCGTCTGTCGGTGCAGGCGGGCCAGATCGCGCGCGGCGTGAACTTCAGCTTCACGGAGCCCTATTTCCTCGATCAGCGCATCTCGGCGGGCTTCGACGTCTTCGCTCGCCGGCAGGACGCCTATAACTACTCGATCTACGCCTCGACCTCGATCGGCGGCACGCTGCGCCTCGGCGTGCCGATCACGGACGAGCTCAGCTTCTCGCCGCGTTACTCGATCTATCAGACGACGATCTCGATCCCGAATACGATCGCTCGGCCTTACAACGACTGTTCGGTGCCGACCGCGATCACGCCTGGCTATTCGGTCTTCTTCCCGAGCTGGCAGGGCTATCCGAATCTCTTCTACAACTGCCAATCGAATGGCGAGGCGTCGCTGGCGATCAAGGAATCGCAGGGCACGATCGTGACGTCGTCGATCGGCTATTCGCTGAACTACAATACGATCGACGACTTCCGGAACCCGCATAACGGCTGGATGGCGACTTTCAGCCAGGACGCGGCGGGACTGGGCGGCTATTCTCGCTACCTCCGCACGACCGGCGACGTCCGCTACTTCCACGAGATTCCCTATCTCGACGACGTGGTCGGCATCGCGCGTCTGCAAGGCGGCAATCTGTTGCCCTTCGGCGGCTATACGCCCCGCATTCAGGATAACTTCAACCTTGGTCCGAGCCTCGTTCGCGGCTTTGCGCCCGGCGGCATCGGCCCGCGCGACTCGAATATCTTCACCACCTACAATGCGCGTTACGGCAACTCGCTCGGCGGCTCCGACTATGTCGGCGGCTCGCTCGAAGTGCAGTTCCCGCTTTGGGGTCTGCCGAAGGATCTGGGCCTCAGAGGCGCGCTCTTCGCCGACGCGGGCAGCCTTTGGAACTTCGAGGGCCGCACCAACTACAGCAATAATCTCCCGACGATTCCGGGCGTGACCTGTCTGGCGGCCTATACGGCGGCGGCCGGGTTCGGCCAGGGAACCTGCGTGGTGCCGAATTCGAACGCCTTCCGCCTTCGCTCTTCGGTCGGCGCCTCTGTGCTGTGGAACTCGCCGATGGGTCCGATCCGCTTCGATTACGCGGTCATCACCTCGAAGGCGAACGCCGACATCACGCAGAACTTCCGCTTCTCGGGCGGCACCAACTTCTAATCATCGCTTAGAGCGCGCCGGACGGATCCGTCCGGCGCGCTTTTTTGTATCTCGAGCGCCGAAAGTCTGGCAGGCTACGCATATGAGCGTTGCGGCCTTTTTCCATCTCTCACGCCCTTACACGGTCGCTGAAATTGCCGAGCTGACTGGGGCCCGCATCGCCGAGGGCCGCGGTTTCGAGACCCCGCCCGCGCTCATCACCGGGGTTGCGCCGCTTGCGGCGGGCCATGTCGGCGATCTGTGTTTCTTTGCCTCTGCGCGCTACGTCGACGCGCTCGAAACCTGCCGCGCGACGGCATGTTTCATTCGACCGCGGGACGCGCATCTTCTGCCCGCGCGCATAAGCGGGCTGATTGTCCAAGACCCTCAGCGCGCCATGACGCTCGCCGCGTCGAAGCTCTTCCCCCACGCCTTGCGGCCCGAGTCGCTGTTTCGCGCGAGCGGCGTTTCCCCGAGCTCGATCATCCATCCGCAGGCGCGGCTGGAGCCCGGCGTGACGGTCGATCCCGGCGCCATCGTCGGGCCGGGCGCCGAGATCGGCGCAGGCTCCATCATCGGCCCGCAGGCCGTTATCGGCCCGGACGTGCGCATCGGCCGCGATTGCGCCATCGGCGCGCATGTCAGCATCATCTGCTCGCTGATCGGCGATCGGGTCATCATTCACCAGGGCGCGCGTCTCGGCCAGGACGGCTTCGGCTTCGCGCGGGGCGAGAAGGGCTGGCTCAAGACCCCGCAACTCGGCCGCGTCATCATTCAGGACGACGTCGAGATCGGCGCCAATACGACGATCGATCGCGGCGCCACGCGCGATACGATTGTCGGCGAGGGCGCCAAGATCGATAATCTCGTGCAGATCGCGCACAATGTCGTGATCGGCCGATTCTGCGCCATTGCCGCGCAGACGGGCATCGCCGGCTCCTGCGAGATCGGCGATTACGTCATGCTTGGCGGTCAGTCGGCGCTCGCCGGCCACATTACGATCGGGGAGGGCGCCGCCATCGCGGCAAAGTCCGGCGTAGCGCGCGACGTGCCGCCGGGCGCGCGCTTCGGCGGCGCCCCCGCGCGGCCCCTGCGGCGTTTTCTCCGAGCCGAAGCGCTGCTCGATAAGACGGCCCGACGCGACAAGCCCGACAAGGCGATATAAAAGACCCCGAGGAGCGCGTTAGACGCTCAGCTATCAGGGGACGGAAACTATGTCAGGGACGGAAGCCGGCGCGACGCTCGAGAGCGCAGATATTCTCGACATCATGCGCAGCCTGCCCCATCGCTATCCATTTTTGCTCGTCGACCGCATCGTCGATATTCGCGGCGACGAGTCCTGCGTCGGCATCAAGAATGTCACGGTCAACGAGCCGCAATTCACGGGGCACTTCCCCGAACGGCCGGTCATGCCTGGCGTTCTGCTCATCGAGGCCATGGCGCAAACGGCTGGCGTCATCGTCATGCGCGCAAATGCGCAGAGCGAGCGGCCCAAGCTCGTCTATTTCATGACGATCGACGCAGCCAAATTCCGCAAGCCGGTGACACCCGGCGACCGCGTGGAATTCCACATGACCAAGACCGCGCAGAAGCGCAATATCTGGTGGTATCGGGGCAGGGCGCTGGTCGATGGCGCGCTTGTCTGCGAGGCGCAGATCAGCGCCATGATGGGCGTCTGACACAAAGGCTCGCAAGCCCGCCATGACGGCGATCATTCATCCGACGGCGATCGTCGAGCAGGGCGCGTATCTGCACGACTGCGCCGTCGTCGGGCCTTTTTGCCACATTGGCGCGGGCGTCGAGATCGGCGCCGGCGCTGTGCTGCAATCCCACGTCGTCGTCGCCGGCCGCACGACGATCGGCGCCCGCGCGCGGATTTTTCCCTTCGTCTCGCTCGGCGCGCCGTCTCAGGATCTCAAAGCGGCGCTCGCGGAAGGCGCGCTCTCGATCGGAGACGACTGCATCATTCGCGAGGGCGTCACCATCAACTCCGGCGTCGGCGAGGGCACGTGGGTCGGCGCGGGCTGCGCATTTCTCGCCTATTCGCATGTCGCGCATGACTGCCGCCTCGGCGAGGGCGTCATTCTCGCCAACCAAGTTTTGCTTGGCGGTCATGTCGCCATCGGCGATCACGCCTCCGTCGGCGGCGGAACGGCGGTGCACCAAAATGTGCGCATCGGCGCGCATGCATTTGTGGGCGGACTCGCGGGCGTCGAGGGTGACGTCATCCCCTTTGGTCTCGCAAGCGGCAATCGCGCGCATCTCTTCGGCGTAAATATCGTCGGATTGCGCCGGCGCGGCTATTCGACCGAACGAGTGGCTCGGTTACGGGAAGCCTATCGGCGGCTTTTCACTGGCGACGACACTCTGGAAACTTTGAGCGACCGGGTCGAAAAAGTCGCGACGACCTATGTCGGCGTTTCCGAGGTCGAAGAAATTGTCGCCTTCCTGCGCGCGCCGTCTCAACGCCCGCTCTGCGCGCCGCGTCAGCGCGGCGAACGGGCGTGACTGGCCCGCGCATTTTCGTCATTGCCGGCGAAGCCTCCGGCGATGCGCTGGGCGCGGCCCTGATGCGCGGCTTGCGCGAAAGATCGCCCGACGTCGACTTCATCGGCGTCGGCGGCAAGGCGATGACGGGCGAAGGGCTCGCTTCGCTTTTCCCCATCACCGATATTGCCGTCATGGGGCTTCTGTCCCCCTTGGCGCGCCTGCCGAAAATACTCGCGCACATCGACGAGACGGCGCGCGCCGTCCTTGCCGCCGAGCCTGATTGTCTGGTGATCGTCGACGCGCCAGACTTCACCCACCGCGTCGCGCGCCGGGTGCGACGGGCGCGACCCGATATTCCCATCGTCGATTATGTGAGCCCGACGGTCTGGGCCTGGCGTCCCGGCCGCGCGCGGAAGATGCGCGACTATGTCGATTGCGTGCTGGCGCTGCTGCCCTTCGAGCCGCAGGCGCATGAGAAGCTCGGCGGGCCGCGCTGCGTCTATGTCGGCCATCCGCTTGTCGAAGCGCTCGACGAGCTTGCGCCTCATGGCGAAAGCGGGCCGTCTCGCGCGCCGCTTCTCCTCGTTCTTCCAGGCTCGCGCCTCGCTGAAATTGCGCGTATGACGCCGCTCTATGGGCGGACGCTGGAACGGCTCATGCGCGACTACCCCCATCTCGATGTCGCGATCCCCGTCGCGCCGCATATGGAGGCGCCGTTGCGGGAGGCGCTGCGCGGCTGGCCGATCGTCCCGCGCCTCATCTCGCAGGCTGAGAAATTCGCCGCGTTCCGAACGGCCCGAGCGGCGCTCGTCACCTCCGGCGTCGCCACGCTGGAGCTTGCGCTGGCGCAAACGCCCATGGTTGTCGCCTACCGCGTGTCGCAGCTCGAATCCTATCTGCGCTTCCTGGTGAAGGCGCATTCCATCGTGCTGCCCAATCTTGTGATCGGGGAGAACGCGGTTCCCGAGTTTCTCCAGGAGGCCGCGACGCCGCGCGCCCTGGCGGCGGCGCTCACGCCGCTCCTTGCCGAAACGCCGCCTCGCGCATCGCAATTGGCCGCTTTCGAGCGCGTGCGCGCGCGTCTTTTGGAGGCGGGCGCGCGCCCGAGCGCGCGGGCGGCTGAGATTGTCCTCGAATATGCCGCTTCCCGGAGCCCTTGAGCGCCGTGCGGGGTCGCATAGGCGGGACGGGGCATTTCCACTTGTATCTTACGGCGCCGCAACCATAATCGGCGCAAACTCCCGAGCGGCCAAAGAGATGCGCCGCGCATTCGCGAAAGGGCGGCGCATTGTCCGAGGTCGAGCGGAAGATTTACCTCACGCGCAAATCCGTGGTCGCCATCCTCGCGGCGCATGACGCCGAGAAAGAAGGCGACGGGCTGAAGCGGGCGCTGGGCTGGGCGTCGCTGATGGCGCTCGGCATCGGCGGCATCATCGGCGCGGGCATTTTCGTGCTGACCGGCACGGCGGCGGCGAATTACGCCGGGCCGGGCGTCATGGTCTCCTTCGCGCTCTCAGGGATTGCCTGCGCCTTCGTCGCCTTCTGCTACGCCGAGCTTGCCGCGCTTCTGCCCGTCTGCGGCAGCGCCTACACCTATACTTATGTCACGCTCGGCGAGATTTTCGCCTGGATCATCGGCTGGAATCTCGTGCTGGAATATGCCGCCGGCGCCGCGACCGTCGCTGTCGGCTGGGCGGGCTATTTCAACCGCGTGCTGCATGGGTTGGGGATCAGCGTTCCGTCGCAATACACGACCGCCTATTTTGCCGCCCCGGGCGATCCCGCCGTGCATGGGTTCTTCAATTTTCCCGCGGCGGGCATTGTCCTTTTGTTGACGATGCTGCTGGTGCGCGGCACGCATGAGTCGTCGCGGTTCAACAATGTGATCGTCGCTCTCAAGGTTGTTGTCGTGCTGATGGTGATCGCGGTTGGCGCGGCGCATGTCGACGTCGCCAATTGGTCGCCGCTCATTCCCGAGAACAGCGGCGAGTTCGGCGTCTATGGATGGAGCGGCGTGGCGCGCGGAGCTTCGGTCGTCTTCTTCGCCTATGTCGGCTTCGACTCCGTCTCGACGGCGGCGCAGGAGGCGCACACGCCGCAGCGCGACATTCCGATCGGCATTATCGGTTCTCTTGTCATCTGCTCCCTGCTTTATGTGGCGGTTGCGGCGGTGGCGACGGGCGTCGTTAATTACAAGGATCTCGGCGTGCCCGATCCGATGGCGCTGGTGATGGATCACACGGGCGTCGCCTGGCTCGCATGGGTCGTGAAATTCGGCGCGCTCGCCGGGCTGACCACCGCCATTCTTGCGCTGCTCTATGGCCAGACGCGCGTTTTCTTCACCATGGCGCACGACGGCCTGCTGCCGGCCTTTTTCGCCAAGCTACATCGCCGCTATCGCACGCCGGCGGCGAGCCAGATCCTCGTCGGCGGCACTGTGGCTCTCGCGGCCGGCCTGTTTCCGATCGATATATTGGGAGAGATGGTGAGCATCGGCACGCTGGCCGCATTCGCGCTGGTTTGTTTCGCGGTCCTCCAACTGAGACGAACCCATCCGGAATTGCGCCGGCCCTTCCGGGCACCCGGCATTCCGGTGATGCCGATACTGGGCATTTTGTCCTGCATCGCGCTCATGGTCGCTCTGCCGCTCGATACCTGGCTGCGGCTCCTGGTCTGGACCGGCGTCGGCCTCGCCATCTACGCCTTCTACGGGATCAGGCACGCGAGGCGATAAAGGAGGCGCCATGGCGCCGGCGATCGTCTGGTTTCGCAACGATCTTCGCCTCGACGACAATCCTGCCTTGATGGCGGCGCGCTCTGGCGCGCCGCTCGTTGCGCTTTATGTGCTCGACGACGACAGCGCTGGCGCGTGGCGCATGGGCGGCGCGAGCCGCTGGTGGCTTCACCATTCGCTCTCTTCGCTCGCTGCCGATCTCGCGCGGCTCGGCGTTCCGTTGATCCTGCGGCGCGGCCGCGCGGAACTTGCGATCGAAGCTGTGGTCGCCGAGACGGGCGCGGGCGCCGTCTATTGGAACAGGGTTTATGACCCCCGGGCCATGCGTCGCGACAGCGAGATTAAGGCGAATCTTCGTGGGTGCGGCCTTACGGTCGAGAGCTTCAATGGCTCGTTGCTCTTCGAGCCCGCTCATATGCGCAACAGGCAGGGCGAGACCTTCAAGGTCTTCTCGCCCTTCTGGCGCGCATGTCTTGCTGCGGGAGGACCGCCAGCGCCCTTGCCGGCGCCGACTAAGCTCAACGCGGCTCCGGCGCCGGCGAGCGACAGATTGGACGACTGGGGCCTTTTGCCCAAAGAGCCTGACTGGGCGCGGGGCCTGCGCGATGCTTGGAAGCCGGGTGAAGCGAGCGCTCGCGCACGTCTCTCCGACTTCGCGAAGATTCGCGTTCTGGATTACAAGAACGCGCGCGATTGCATTGCGGGGCAGGGCGCGTCGCGCCTCTCGCCGCATCTGCATTTTGTCGAAATCTCGCCGCGGCGTGTCTGGGCCGAGATCATTCAGTCAGCCGGCGAGGCCGGCCTGCCTTATCTACGCGAGCTCGGTTGGCGGGAGTTCTTTCACCATCTGCTCGTGACCAACCCGGAGATGCCGGAGCGCGCGCTCGACCGGCGTTTCGATGGTTTTCCCTGGCGCGACGATCCCTCCGCGCTCGAGGCCTGGCGCAGGGGGCGCACAGGCTACCCGCTCGTCGACGCCGCCATGCGCGAGTTGTGGCTCACCGGCTTTATGCACAATCGCGCGCGCATGGTCGCCGCGAGCTTTCTGGTGAAGCATCTTCTCCTTCCCTGGCAGGAAGGCGCGCGCTGGTTTTGGGACACGCTTGTCGACGCGGACCTCGCCAATAATAGCGGAAACTGGCAATGGGTCGCTGGATGCGGCGCCGACGCCGCGCCTTATTTCCGCGTGTTCAATCCTGTTCTGCAGGGCGAAAAATTCGATCCCGACGGCGCTTATGTGCGCCGCTTTGTTCCTGAATTGGCAGGGCTCGAGTCGCGGTGGATTCACCGGCCCTGGGAGGCGCCGGCGCATGTGCTCGCGGCGGCGGGCGTGACGTTGGGAGAGACCTATCCGTTTCCCATCGTGGATCACGCCGCCGCGCGCGCGCGTGCGCTCGCCGCCTTCGAGGAGATGCGGGCGAGCGGCGCCGATTTTAAAGCCTAAGGGCAGGCCGCTTCTATCAGTCCGTCTCGGCGGTTCTTTCCGCCGATGTCTCCGCCAGAGCGCCTTCTCCGATGTGCTCCTGCTTGCGCCACACCCACCAGGCGAGGATGGCGACTGGAAGCCCCATCAACGACGTTCCGACGAAGAACGTCTCGAAGCCGGTGTGCTTGATGATGAAGCCGGACGTTCCCGCCAGCAGGCTGCCGGGCAGGGCGCAAAGCGAGGTGAGCAGCGCAAATTGGCTCGTGGCGAATTCCGTCGAGACGAGCGACGACATGTAGATGATGAGCACCACCTGCGCGAAGGCGTAGGCGAAGCCCTCGACTTCGACGGCGAGCGCAAAGTCTGTGAAGTCGTGGCCATGCGCCGCGAGCCACGCCAGGGACAGATGTGAGGCCGAGCCGGCGATCGTGCCGATCAAGAGACTCTTCAACATGCCGAACTTGCGCACGACAAGGCCGGCGAGAATGGTGCCGCCGAGCGCGATCCAGAAGCCGAAAACCTTGGTGACCGTGGCGATGTCAGCTTCCGAGAAATGCAGGCTCTTGAACAGCGGCATGGCCATGGCGGTGGAGACATAGCCCGGCATGCGAAAGCCCGCGACAAGCAGCAGGATCGCCAGCGCCATCGGCCCGAGCCGGCGCCAGAGTTCCTTGATCGGCTCGGTCACGGTGAAAGCGAAACTCGGCCGCGCGCGATGCGGCTCGAAATCAGAGGGCGGCTCGGGTGCGAGGAAGGTCGCGACGAGGCCCAGCGTCATCACGCCAGCCATGCCGAGATAGGCCGCCCGCCAGCCGTAGAAATTGGCGAGATAAAGCGCGCCGGCGCCGGCGACCAGCGTGCCGACGCGATAGCCCATCTCTGCGACCGAGGTCATGAAGGCCAGCTTTTCCTTCGGCGCGACGGTGATGCGCCAGCCATCGACGGTGATGTCCTGCGTCGCGCCGGCGACGCCCAGCGCAAAGGAAAAGAAAATTGTCCACGCCAGCCAGCTTCCCGGATCGCCATAGGCGACGCCGATCAGCGCGACGATGACGGCGATTTGCGAGACGAGGACCCAGCCGCGCCGGCGTCCGAGCAGCCTGGAAAAGATCGGCGCGTCATACTCATCGAGGAAAGGCGCCCAGAGCCATTTGAATTTATAGGCGAGCGTCATTTCGCTTAAGAGCCCGATGGTCTCGATCGGCACATTGGCCTCGTAGAGCCAGGCAGATTGCGTGCTGTAGACCAGAAGAAAGGGCAGGCCGGTCGAGAAGCCGAGCAGGATCGCCGCGCCGATGCGGCGGGGATCATTGTTGAAATGCGTGAGGAAGGACGTCTTGTCGCGGGGCGCTGCGATGTCGTGCACGGCGTAGCCTCTGGAAGGGTTGCGCGTCATTAGAGCGCATTCCGCAAAAGTTGATAGACTTTTGCGATAAGAATGCGCTCCAGCTTTTTGACTCTGCGCGCTTTCTCATCGCTCGCATGATTCCATGCGAGCGGAAAGCGCGCTAGGGACTGCGACGCTGCGGCGTCAACGCATCTGAAGAACGCTCTTTCTCAACTCGCCATTTCCCTCTCCAGGCGCTACACCCCGCGCATGGCTCACGACATCCGTCCCTTTGAAGAAATCCGCATGCTCTTCGCCAATCTTCCGGCGCCGAGCGAAGAGGCCGTCGCCGCCGTGCGGGCGCGCGACGCGCAGCTCACCAAGCCGCCGGGCGCGCTTGGCCGATTAGAGGAGATCGTCGAATGGCTCGCGGCCTGGCAGGGCGTAGCGGAGCCCGCGATCGCGCGGCCGCTCGTCGCCGTCTATGCGGGCAATCATGGCGTCGTGGCGCAGGGCGTCTCCGCCTTTCCGGCGAGCGTCACCGTGCAGATGGTGCAAAACTTCATGAGCGGCGGCGCCGCGATCAATCAAATCTGCAAGGCGCATGACATCGGCCTGAAGGTCTATGAGCTGGCGTTGGAGCGGCCGACCCAGGATTTCACGCTGGCGCCCGCCATGGACGAACGCGAGGCGGCGGCGACTTTCGCCTATGGTTTCGAAGCCATAGAGGGCGGGGTCGATTTGCTCGCGCCCGGCGAGATGGGCATCGGCAATACGACGAGCGCCGCCGCCATTTATGCGGCGCTCTATGGCGGGCCGGCCTCGCGCTGGACCGGGCGCGGCACGGGCGTGGATGAAGAGGGGCTCGCCCGCAAGAATGCGGCGATCGACGCGGCGCTCGCGCTGCACGGGCCGCATCTCTCCGACCCGCTGGAAATCCTGCGCCGCCTCGGCGGACGCGAGATCGCGGCGATGATGGGCGCGATCACGGCGGCGCGGCTCAATAATGTGCCTGTGGTGCTTGATGGTTATGTTGTTTGCGCCGCCGCCGCCTTGCTTCACGCCATGACGCCGGACGCTGTCGCCCATTGCGTCGCGGGCCATGTTTCGCCAGAGGGCGGGCATCGCGAGGTTTTGGCGCGGATGGGCAAAAAACCATTGCTCGATCTGGGGATGCGGCTTGGTGAGGGGTCGGGGGCCGGCTTGGCGATCGCTATCGTCAAGACGGCGCTCGCCTGCCACCGCGACATGGCTACTTTCGAGAGCGCCGGGGTAAGCGGCAAGGACGCTTAGGCCGGCTTACAAACTGTTGTCACATCGGCGTGCACAGCTTGGCAGTGAAACAGGAGCCTGTCGCCAATGAACCCGGACCTTTTGTCCGCAAACCTCTCCCTTGCTTTTATGGCAATTATCGCGGCTGCGCTTCTTGCGCATCTGACCCAGCTCGCGACCAGGCGCCGCCTGTTGCATGGCGTTTATGCCGCGACGGCAGCGGGTCTGCTTTATCTTTTCGGGGAGAAAGCTCTCGGCTGGAGCTTCGTCCCGCGCGACGTCCTACTGGCGGTCTATGCGGCGCTGTTCGTCGCCGTCGCCGGCGCGGCGCTCCTGCGCCGCGGCAAGGGCGAAGACATCCCTTGGATCGGTCTGCTGATCGAGCAGGGCGCGATGGCCTATATTTTCGCGCCCGGGGCCTATTGGAAGCCGCCGCTCGCGGCGCTGTTGCTGCTCTACTTCCTGCTCGAGCTTTTCAGTTGGCTCAAGGGCCGCGAGGAGACGCGCGCGACGGCGGGCGCGTCCACGGACAACCGTCCGCCGCTTTATCCGCCGAAGCGGGTGCGTGGCGCTAGGGAAATGGCTCTCGCGGGCGCGGCGGCGGCTCTTGCCTATGTCTTTGCCATGGGCACGGGTAAAGTTCCGGCACCCCCGGCTCCCGAAGAGCAGGCGAATGTCGAGCAACAGACCGCAGAGTCGCCCGCCAGCGACCAAACTGCGCCCGCCGAGAACCAGACCGCAGAGGCGCCGGCGCCTTCGGAGGAGTCGAAGCCTGCCGAGACCGCCCAGGCCCCCGAGGCGGCGACCCCGCCCGACGCTGCGCCAGCGGAAAAGCCAGCCGCGCCTGAGGATACTTATACCGCGAAGGCGGGCGAGACGCTGAAGACGATCGCCAGGAAGCTCTATGGAAAGGCGGACAAGCTGCGCGCGCTTACCGCCGCCAACCCGGGGATCAAACCGGGCGCGAAGCTCAAGGCGGGGCAGGTGATCAAGCTGCCCGAGCCGCCTGCGAAGTAGTGCAGATGGTTGGTTTGCGCCGGCGATCTTGGGCCACTGGATTGCCGGCGCGCCTCTCGAGGCAGCCGTCAATTGCCACCCTCGCCGCCTTCCACCAGCTTGGACGGGCGCAGCATGTCGACTTCTCAGGGTAGTTTCGAATCTGTGAACAGGGCCTGATAGAGCGTCGAATCCTTACGATCCTCGTTCAACTTAATTCTTACCCTACGCATTGCTGTTTTACGATCGAACAGACGCAAACCAAACCGATTCAACGGCTCCGCAACCGGGCGGAAATATGCGCGCTATAAAAGATTTGCCACCCGCCTTCGATCGCTTCTGGGAAATCGGCGGCGTCCTTGGCTTCGCGACATTCGAGGACTCCGACGGAAGTGAACAGGAGTTTCTCGCGTCGATCTCAGCGATCGTGCCCGACATCGACGGAGCTGCTCTTAGCGCCCTCGGTTTTCGGCGCATCGACGATCGTACGTTTCTGGGAGATTGGTACGATCCTGAAAACAACGCTCTCGTTCGGCGCGGCGTATTCAGAAGCAATGATGGGCTGGAGCTGGTCGACCCGAAGCTTCGGGATCTTTGCGAGACGGAAATCGTCTCGGGCGGCTGGTACATTCCCGACACGGGCGAAGGTGGCCAGTTCGCCTACGCTTTTTCATCGCCTCCTTACCCTCTTTCGGCTCGGCCGAGTGAAATCGAGCAACTCTTTCTTGCCGTCAAAAATTTTATCCTGCCTCCAAACTGCACCCATGAAATCTACGATTGGAGTTCTCCCCGGCTGCCTGAAACGTCGACCTATTTTGACGCCGGCGTCGAATGGTGGGGCGTGTTTCTGTTCACGATATACATCCCCGGGCTCCGACGGCTCACCGCTATAGCGGGCTCGGCGTCCGACTAAGTCGATAACCGTCATTGCGAGGAGCGAAGCGAAGCAATCCAGAGCCGTGTTGCGGCCCTGGATTGCTTCGCTTCGCTCGCAATGACGGGCGACGCTCGCAATGATGGGCGGCTTTAGGCCGGAATAATTAGTTCCCGCTCGGTCATCAGATAATCCAGGCGCTCGTCGTGCGGTTCGGTCGGCACATGGTCGGCCTCCTGGCAGGAATAGGCGAGGCCAACGACCGTTACCGGCTTCCTCGGGCGTAGCTGCGCGAGCGTCGCGTCGTAAATACCGCCGCCATAGCCGAGGCGGAAGCCCTTGCGGTCGAAGGCCGCCAGCGGCGAGAAGATGACGTCGGGGTCGCGCGCCGGCTTGTCTTCGGCCGGCTCGGAAAGGCCGAAGGGCCCTTTCACGAGATCGTCGCCGGGCGCGAAATCCCGGAAGACCAGAGGATGCCGGACCTTGTGCATCACAGGCAGCACGACCCGATAGCCCTTTCGCGCGAGAGCCTCGATCAGCGGGCGGGTGTTGAGCTCGCTGCGAATCGGCCAGTAGACGGAAACTATGGGCGTTTCGAGCCCTGTTGTCGCTGACAGCTCTTCGACGAGCGCGAGGCCGCGGCGGGCGACCGACAAAGCGGCGTCATGAGCTTCCTCATGAGTCACGAGGTCGCGGCGCGCCAGCGCGCGCCGGCGCAATTCTGTCTTCACATCGGTCATTGAGAAGGGGCCGGGAAAGCGAGAGTGAAAGCGCGGGCCACGTGAGCCGTGGGACATCGATCCCGGGAACCTACAACGTAGGTGGGCGCCGTGTGGCCAAGCCCACGGGCAAGGCCAGGGACAGCTCCCATAAGGATCGATAAGGCCCCGGGGAATAATAGTCCTGCACGCACCCCGCAGCGCCGCTCATACAACTTAGCGCGCCCCGCGTCTCGGCGCCAGTGCTCAGGCGTATTCGAGTTCGGCTTGCGTCTCGGGCGTTTCTGCGATCTGGCTGACCGGCAGGCGTTTGATGCGCACGAAGGTGAAGAGGCCGAAGGGCGCCAGTCGCCGGCGCTCCACCAGCCGCATCTCGGGGCGCCTGTCGATCCAGTCGCCGATGATCGCCCAGGGAAATTGCGGGCGCCAGCCGAGCTTGGGCGCGACATGGCGGTCGAGCCAATGCTCGAATATCGCGAAAGGGTCATCCTTGCGGCTGACATGGTTGACGAGGATGATCTCGCCGCCCGGCCGCACCACGCGTCCCAATTCGTCGAGCATGGCCTCCGGCTCCGGCGCCACTGTCAGCACGAAAGGCGCGCAGACGCAGGCGAAGGTCGAATCGGCGAAGCCCATGCGCGTCGCATCCATCTTGCAGAGGGCCACCACATGGCTCAGCCCCTGTCGGCGCACGCGTTCGCTGGCGCGGCGCAGCATCGGCTCGCAGAGATCAACGCCATAGACCTGGTTATGCGGCTCGAACATGGGAAGCTCGAGCCCTGTGCCGACGCCGACGTCGAGAATCGGGCCGTCCGCCTTGGAGGCCGCAGTTGTCAGGGCGCGGCGGCCGGGACGGAACACGGCGGTGAAAGCGAGGTCATAGATCGGCGCCCAGCGCGCGTAAGCGGCCTCGACGTCGCCAGTGTCCAGCGATTCGATCTCGCGGCTCGAATCTGTCGCTTCGGTCATCTCGGCGCCCTTTGCGCGGTTGCGGCGCGCGGCGGCGACGCCATGACGGGAACGCTCTGTCTCGCCGGCTCGACCGCGGCGATGAAGCCGCCGCCCAGCACGCGCGCGCCATCGCCATCGTCGATAGGGTCGTAGAAGACGCAGGCCTGTCCCGGCGACACGCCGAATTCGCCCGTCGCGAAGACGACTGTCGCCTCCTGGCCTTCACGCGCGATGAGCCGCGCAGGGACGGGCGGGCGAGTGGAGCGGACGCGGGCCATAATGTCGATCCCTTGCGGCGGCAATTGAGACAACGCGCCAGGGCCGATCCAGTTCACACCCCGCAAGGCGACGGCGCGCGTTTCCAACGCCTCGCGCGGGCCGACGATGACTTGGGCTTTCGCCGCGTCGATGCGCACCACATATAGCGGCTGCGCGTCACGGCCCGCGACTGCCGCGCCGAGTCCGAGGCCCCGCCTCTGACCTATCGTATAATGCACGACGCCCGCATGACGGCCGAGCACCCGCCCGTCGATATGGACGATCTCGCCCGGCACCACGGCCTGAGGCGCGAGCCGCTGCACGACGTCGGTGTAACGTCCGCTCGGAACGAAGCAAATGTCCTGGCTGTCGGGCTTGTCCGCCACTTCGAGAGAGAAGCGGCGGGCCATGTCGCGCACCTCCGCCTTGGTGTAGTCGCCGAGCGGAAAGCGCAGCATCGCGAGCTGCTCCCGCGTCGTGGCGAAGAGGAAGTAGCTCTGGTCGCGCGAGGCGTCCTTGGCGCGGTAGAGCGCCCGCCCGCCGGCGCCGTCGTCGCGCGAGGAGATATAATGGCCGGTCGCCAGAATATCGGCGCCGAGGTCCTTGGCGGTTTCGAAAAGATCGGCGAATTTGATGAATTGGTTGCAGGCGATGCAGGGGACCGGCGTCTCGCCGCTGGCGTAGGAGGCGGCGAATTCCCCGATCACCCGCTCCTGGAAGCGCCGCTCGTAATCGAGCACGAAATGCGGAATGCCGAGGCGCGCCGCGACCGCGCGGGCGTCCTGAATGTCCTGGCCGGCGCAGCAGGCGCCCTTGCGGTGGGTGGCCTCGCCATGGTCGTAAAGCTGAAGCGTCACGCCGACGACGTCGTAGCCCTGCTCCTTGAGAAGGGCCGCGACAACGCTCGAATCCACGCCTCCCGACATGGCGACGACGGCGCGCGTTGCGCCCGGCGACGCCGGTAGGGTCGAAACGTCATCCGCAGCGCTGGTGCAAATCGTCATAGTCTGGAGGTTACGCCTTGGAGTGATGGGGAGCCGGCGCCTATGCCGCGTCGCGGCAAAAACCCCGGCAAGCTGCCATTTAGAGCATTACCGGGCCGTGAGGCAATCGTATCGGGGAAAGGCGCGCCCATATCAGCGTCATATTGTTCCTGGGCCGCATGGCTGCTAAGACGCCGCAAACTGTAGCGGTGTAAGGATAGGTCCATGGCGGCGATGAAACTTCTGGCGGGCAATTCGAACCGGGCGCTCGCCGAGGCCATAGCGGCGCATCTCTCGATTCCGCTCTGCCGCGCGCATGTGCGGCGTTTCGCTGATCAGGAGATCTGGGTCGAGGTTCTGGAGAATGTCCGTGGCCAGGACACTTTCGTGATCCAGTCCACGTCCTTCCCGGCGAACGACCATCTGATGGAGCTCTTGATCATGATCGACGCGCTCCGCCGCGCGTCGGCCCGCCGCATCACCGCGGTGATCCCTTATTTTGGCTACGCGCGCCAGGATCGCAAACAGGGGGGGCGCACGCCGATCTCGGCCAAGCTTGTCAGCAATCTCATCACCCGCGCCGGCGCCGACCGCGTGCTGACGGTCGATCTCCACGCCGGGCAGGTGCAGGGCTTCTTCGATATTCCGACCGACAATCTTTTCGCCGCGCCGGTGATGGTCGCCGACATCAAAGCGCATCGGCAGTTGAAGAACGTGATGGTCGTCTCGCCCGACGTCGGCGGCGTGGTGCGCGCCCGCGCTCTGGCCAAGCGCATCGATGCGCCGCTGGCGATCGTCGATAAGCGTCGCGAGCGGGCCGGCGAGTCGGAAGTGATGAACATCATCGGCGACGTCGCGGGCCATAACTGCATTCTCGTCGACGACATCGTCGACTCTGGCGGCACGCTCTGCAACGCCGCCGACGCGCTGCTCGCGGCGGGCGCGGAGTCGGTCCACGCCTATATCACCCATGGCGTGCTGTCGGGCGCGGCGGTCGAGCGCATCACCGCCTCGAAGCTCAAGGAGCTCGTCATCACCGACACGATCCGCGAGACCGACGCCGTGAAGGCGGCGCATAATATCCGCGTGATCCCGATCGGCCCGCTGATCGGCGAAGCGATCGCCCGCACGGCGCGCGAGGAGAGCGTGTCGAGCCTGTTCGATTGAGCGGCGGCGCCTTCGGTGGGCGCATGTCATTCCCGGCGGGAGGAATAACAAACCCTACGCAGCCGCGTCATGCCCGCGCTTGTCGCGGGCATCCACGCCAGGACAGGATTCCCGATCGGGAATGACACCGACGTCGTATCACGCTTCTTCGGCCTAGCCCCGTGCGTCGAATGTCCGCACGCTGCCGTCGGCGAAGAAGACCTTCTTCACCAGAAAGACCGCCTTCAGATTTTCCCTGTCCTCGCTCACGAGGCGCCGGCCCTTGTCGTCGAGCTTGCCCGCGTCGATTTGCTCGTCCCAGCGGATCGCGCCGCCTCCGGAGATCAGCGCGCTCACGGCGATTTTCGTGCTGTAGACGGCTCTGTCCTGCTGGTCGGTGAGCTTCATGACGCCCTCGAAGGCGCGGATCGCTTTGCCGGCGAGATTCTCGAAATTGAGGGAAAGCGTCACCCGCGCGCCGGCGTCGCCGCTTTGCGAGATTTCCTTATTCAGAAAGGTAAAAGCGATCGGCGCCGGCGGGTGAGGGAAGTCCGGCTGCGTGGGATTGGGCCTGGGGGAGGCCGGCTCGGCGTCCTCAAGCTTTAGCGGCTCCCCTCTGGCGGCGAGGTCGGGCTTCGCCGGCGGCGTGGGGACATTTTCGACGGCGCCTTTGGGTTCGGCTGGCTTCGCTGTCGCGCCCTTCAGCAGGCGCGACAGCTCCGACTTCTCGGCCGGTTTGATCGCGCCGGGCGCCTCCGCACGTTTTTGCTCGGGAGCCGTTTTGGCCGCCGGCGCAGCGGGTTTCTCGGCGCTCACCAAAGCCGAAAGGCCGTGTTCGACCGACGCGCTGTTTTTCCCGAGGAAATAGCCCGCGGCGCCGCAGGCGAGCCCGACCGCCACGACCAATCCGGCGGAGGGTGTTTTCGAGGCTTGCGGTTTCTTCTTCGCCACGCGGCGGCTCCTGCATGAATCGCTTTTGACGAAAACTCGCGCCAAATGTCAGGCCGCGAAAGGTCCGCCTCTCGCCATGCTTGCCGTTGGGTTAACGAAGCCCAATCATTCGGCTGGCTGCAGG
Source organism: Methylocystis iwaonis (assembly GCF_027925385.1). Classification (NCBI taxonomy): domain Bacteria; kingdom Pseudomonadati; phylum Pseudomonadota; class Alphaproteobacteria; order Hyphomicrobiales; family Methylocystaceae; genus Methylocystis; species Methylocystis iwaonis. The sequence continues at coordinate 2,788,946 of NZ_AP027142.1, read as the reverse complement.
ACGGCGCCCACTCGCGCCTCTGTCGCGCCCTCACGGATTTTCGATCGGAGAGGTTCGACGACGAGACCTTGCAGCCAGGACAGCGCGCCGGAGATCAGAAGAATCGGTGCGACCGAGGCGAAGAACAGCTCCCAGCCGCGCATCGCCGGGCTGGCGAAGAGCATGTAGCCGGCGAAGCCGCCCAGCCATTGCACGAGATAGATCGGGTAGCTCAAATCGCCGAGCAGGCGGTCGACACGGGCGAGGGCCGGCCCGGTTTTCAGTTCCGAGAGCGCCACGACGACCGGGACGGTGAGGAAGATATTAAAATAGAAACCCGCTCTGGCCGGGTAGTTCGCCGCCGCCAGGGCGGCTTCCGCGAAGAAATTGATCATCCATAGGCCGAGCACAAGGACGGCGGCGAGGGGCGGGATGCGCAGCGCGCTTTGGCGGCGCCAGAAATAGGCGAGGGCGCCGATCGAAAAACTCATGATCGGGCCGTTAACTGAAAAATAAATTCGGTCGAACGGCAGGTCGTTTAGCGTCGCGGCGAGATGCAAATAAAAGCCGAGCGCAAAGCCGTAGAACGCAAAAGCGGGGCCTCGCGCGAGGAGGAGAAACAGAGCCCCATACATCATGATCTCGATCGAGAGCGACCAGGCTGGTTCGATGAAGATGAACTGATTGGCCCTGAAAAAGATGATCGGGACCACGAGAAGGTTTTGCACGATGTCGGCGAAGGTCGCCGGAAACCCCCACCGCGGCATGAAGCTTGCCGATTGGAGGGGAAAAATCTCGACGGCGAGGAAGGTCAAGAGGCAGGCCGACAGATATGTCGGCCCCAGCCTCAATAACCGGCTGAGCCAGAAGCTCTTGGCGTCGAAGCGATAGCGCTCGTGAAGCGCCGCCGTCATGGCGTAGCTCGACAATATAAAGAAACTTCCAACGGAGTAATATCCGATATGTTTACAATAACTGGCGCCCGAAAGGTGGGAAAAGACGACGCTGAGAGCGAGGAAAAACCTCAAAGACCCGGTCATGGTTAAGAGATGTCCTTAAAGAAGGCATGAAGGCGGGTGAAAGGCTGCCGTTGATCCAGTTTGAGTTGGGGGTCGCTAAAAAAGAATTATTGAACCAGGCAGCAATGGCGCGCCCGCCCGAGATCTCAGCCGCAACGCGCTTTGGCTTGCGAAGGCGGCTCGGCTGGTGCGAAAAGGCGCCGATGACGCAGACCTTCGTTCGAGAACCCGTTCCCGCCCGTTTCAATCTCGCCCGCTACTGCCTGGCGGAAAACGCCCGCCTTCGGCCGGACGCCACCGCCATCACCGTCGTCGGCGACGCAGGCGCGTTGCGCTGGACCCATGCGGAGCTCGATCTTAAAGTGCGCCGGCTTGCGGCGGGCTTCCGCGCGCTGGGGCTCGCGCCCGGCGCCCGCGTCATGATCCGCATGGGCAATGAAGCCAACGCCGCGCTCGCTTATTTCGCGGCGATCGCCGCAGGCTATGTGCCGTTGCTCGCGTCCTCGCAGCTCACCTTCGAGGAAGCGGATTTCCTGCTGAAGGATTGCGGCGCCGCCGTACTGGCGCTCGGCGCGGCTTTCGAAGGGGAGGCGCATGAGGGGAACGCCATCGTGCTGCGCGGCGCCGATCTCGCGCAGCTCGCCGAAAGCGCGCCGTTAGAGGATTACGCCGACACGGGCGCGGACGATCCGGCCTATCTCGTCTACACCTCCGGCACCACGAGCCGGCCGAAAGGCGTGCTCCACGCCCATCGCGCCGCCTGGGGCCGTCGCCCGATGCGGGCGCATTGGACGGGGCTCGGCCCCGGCGACGTCATGCTGCACGCCGGCGCGATCAACTGGACCTATACGCTCGGCGTCGGGATCGTCGATCCCTTATCGGCGGGGGGCTCCGCCGTCCTCTACAACGGCCATCCCGACCCCGCCGTTTGGCCGCGTCTCATCGCCGAGCACCACGCCACGGTCTTCGCCGCCGTGCCCGGCGTCTATCGGCAGATGCTGAAATACGCCGCGCCGGAGATCGCCGATCTTGCCAGCCTGCGCCATTGTCTCTCGGCCGGCGCCGCGCTGCCGCCGAGCCTGTTGGCGGAATGGCGGGCGCGCACCGGCAAGGAGATCTACGAAGCTTTCGGCATGAGCGAATGCTCGACCTTCATTTCCAGCGGACCGACGACCCCGGTGCATCCGGGCTCGCCCGGCCGTCCGCAGCCGGGCCGGGTGGTGGCGGCGCTGCCCCACGAGGGCGGCGAAACGCCGCTGCCGGCGGGCGAGACCGGCGTGCTCGCCGTGCGCCGCGACGAACCGGGCCTGATGCTCGGTTATTGGAACCGCCCGGAAGAAGAGCGCGAGGCGTTTCGCGGCGACTGGTTCGTCTCCGGCGACCTCGTCGAATTCGACGCTGAGGGCTACATGCACCATCACGGCCGCGCCGATGAGGTCATGAACGCCGGCGGCTATCGCGTTTCCCCGGCGGAAGTGGAGAAATGCCTTCTCGCCTTTCCGCATGTCGCGGAAGCCGCCGCGGCGGAGCGCCCCGGCCGCGACGCCGATACGTCGATCATCAAGGCCTATGTGGTGATGCGCGACAATGCGCCCTGCGACGAAGCGGCGATCCTGGCGCATTGCCACGAACATCTTGCTGCTTACAAGCGGCCGCGCGCCGTCGTCTTTCTGGAGGCCTTGCCGCGTAACGCCAACGGCAAGTTGAATCGGAAAGCCTTGCCCGTTTGAGGCGTTGGCCTGAATAGCCTCAGCAAAGAAAAATGGCCCGACCGCGCCGGGGGCAAGTCGGCGTGGTCGGGCGCTCATCCGTCGCGGGGCAATGCGATCGGATGGATCACTCTTTTTCCAGTGTCGGCGCGCAGGACGGCATGTCGCCGGCGCTATGCGCCAGCGGCTGCCGTCGCGACGGCTTCGCGCCTTGGCGCGGCGTCGAACCGCTGATCGCGGCTTTGATCGTCGGCGAGGCTTTGAAGATGACGACCCGGCGCGCTTCGATCGGCACAGGCGCGCCCGTGCGCGGATTGCGGCCCGAGCGCTTATGCTTCTCGCGCACGACGAAGGAGCCAAAGTCGTGCAGCTTGAGGGTTTCGCCCGAAACCAGCGTCGAGACCATCTCGTCGATGACGCAATCCGTGAGGCGCTTTGCCTCGCGCCGCGAGATCCCCTTCACGCGCTCGAAGATCGCCAGGGCGATGTCTTGTCGCGTGAGCGCGCCGCGCTGGCTTTCTTCCCGCTCTTCGGAGGAGCTTGCCGCGGCTTTCAGCCGCGTTTTGATGGGTTCGTCTGCTGTCGACATCAGCATGGCGCCTTCTCCAGCGTCTTGCGCCACAGGTCCATAAACAAGCAGCGACATTGACTTGGAGCGCATTAGAGCGCTTTCGGCGCCTCCCAACAGTGCTGTTGGTCACCATGACTCCATGACTTTCGTCACGGTATGTCGCATTTTACAAGTTGCGTGATACAAACATGGCTGTAGAGGGCTCTCATCCGGAGTCTCGAATTATTTGCGTTGCGTGCAGGGAGTCTCAAGAAATACAATGGATAACGGCATTAACGACGACAAACCGCAGCAGCTTCCCGATAATCTCCCCATCGGATTGATGTTCGATCCGATGGAGCAGATGCGCGAGCTGCTCTTCGGCGCCACGAAGCGAGAGACCGAGCGCCAATTCAACATTCTGGAAGCCAAGTTGGAAGAAACGCGCAGAGAGTTCCTGACGCGCTTCGAAGAACTCGACTCCCGCATCCTCGAACTGTCTCAGGAAACCGAGAAAAACCGGCTGGAGACGATAGAGGCGATCGGCGGCGCGATCGTCGAATTGGGTTACATCATCAAGGCGATGAGCGAGAAGCGGAAGGCTTGACGCGATGTCGGCGCCAAGTGGGATCGAGGCCTTCGAGAAAGTAAAGTCGCTTTTACTTGGAGAGACCGTCCGTCGCCTCGACGAGACAGACGCACGTCTCGACAGGATCGACGCGCGCGTCGGAGACGAGGAGAAATTCGCCATTTCGTCAGGCGACGTCATGGTCGAGGCGTTCAAGCGCGCGGAACATAAACGCCCGCGTGACCTTACCGCCGCGCTGGCGCCTTCGGTCGTCTCGATCGTCCGCGCCGAGATTCGCAGCTCCAAGGATATGATGATCGAGGCCTTGTACCCGATCATGGGCCGTCTCGTGACGGTGACCGTCGCCAGCGCTTTCCGTGACCTCGTCGAGAGCCTCAACGCGCGCATCGAAGCGCTCATTTCGGCGAACTCGTGGCGTATGCGGCTGCGCGCTCTGCTGACCGGCCGCTCGATGGCGGAAGTCGCGCTCGCCGAAGCCGAGGCAGGTCGTTTGAAGCGCGCGCTGCTGCTCGAGCGGGGGAGCGGCCGCCTGCTCGCGATATGGCCCGCGGAGGAAGGCGAGGAGGGCGGCAACGCCGATCTGCAAAGCGGGCTGATTGCCGCCATCACCGAATTCGCTGCGAATGTTTACGCCTATCGAGGCGGCGAATTGCGCATGCTCGACATCGGCTCGGGCATCGTGTTCTTGCGCGCCTCTCCACGCGTGATCGTCGCGGGCGAATTCGGCGGCCAATTGTCGCGTCGAATGGAGCGCCGTCTCGACGACACCTTTCTGTCGATCGTCGAGCGGCACGAGGCGGATGAGGCTTCCTGCACGTCCACCGCTTTGGGCGATATGTTGAATGAAGCGCTCGCCGCAGAGAAATCGAGGCGGAGCAAGGCGCCGCTGATGATTTTCAGCGCCGCGCTGGCGTTTCTCGGCGCGTGGCTCGCCTGGGATTCGATGCTGCACGGATGGCGCGAAAGGCGCATCCGCGAGGCTTATGTCGTGGCGATGGCCGGCCATCCCGCCTTGGGCAAATATCCGCTCCGTCTCGAGATCGACCATCAAGCGGAAATCGTCGTTCTGCGCGGGCTCGCCGCTGACGAAACAGAACCTCGGACGCTCGCCGCGGAACTCATCGAAGCGGCCGAACCCTATCGCGTCGCCAGCGACGTCACCGCGGTTGCGCCTGTCGCGCAGATGGAGGCGCTGCGTGAAGCGCTCGGCGAAGCGCATGCGGCCTTACAGCGCCTCAAGGCCGAACAGGAGGAGCCGCGCGCCAAGCTGCGGCGTTTCACGGACAGTTTCGCGGTCTTCTTCACAGAGCTCGACACGTTTCTCGATCCCGCCGCCGCCGCGGCCGGCCTCGACGAGCTGGCGTCGCTTCTCAAAGCGAGCGGCGAGGGCGTGCGCGTCGTCGGCTATGCCGACGAGGTGGGTACGACGGGGCGAAATAGATTCGTTTCGCGCAAGCGCGCCGAGAGGGTCATCGCGATGCTCGTCGAGCGCGGCGTCGCGCGCAACCGTCTCGCGCTCGTTTGGCGCTCGACATATAATCCCATCGGCGATCCCAATGCGGAGCTGCATAGCCGCCGCGTGTCGTTCGAAATGCCCTTCGCCGGGGAGTTCGCGAAGTGATCTCGGCGAAAGTCATGCTGCTCGGGGACATTGGCGTCGGAAAATCGTCGCTGGCGCGCCGTTTCGTCTTCGATCGCTTCGAGAGCGATTACAAGACGACGATCGGCGTCGATGTGCTCACGCATGACGTCGCCCTCGGCCCCGACTCAAACCATGAAACCTTACGTTTTGTCCTATGGGATACGGACGGGGATTTCGGCCTGCGCATTTTCGAGACGGTCTATCTTGCAGGCGCTTCGGCTGCGATCATCGTCGCCGATGCGACGCGGCCGGCGACGCTCGTGAAAATGGCGGGCCTCGCCTCGCATTTCGAAGAAAGATTTCCCGGCCGCCCGGTGGCGGCGATCGTCAATAAAATCGACCTCGCCCCCGAACTCGCAAGCGACGGATCGCCGTCGCGGCACGACGTCGTTTATACGAGCGCCAAGACGGGGCAGGGGGTGGCGGAGATGTTTCTCTCGCTCGGCCGTGCGATCTGGCGGCGCGCGATGTGAAAGCCCGACCGGGAATCCAGAGCCACAAACGCTGGTGATCGCGCGCTGCGCGAGTGTCGGGAGCGACCGAACCAATCCAACGGATCGCGCATCAATTGCCGTTGGTTGGCTTGGAGCCCGCAGCCGCCTCCGGAACGTCCTTTTGTTGCTTTGCCGCTTCCTTCGCGAGATCGGCTCTGAGCGTCACGATATCGGCGACGAGCCGCTTCTTTCTTTCGTCGAGCGGCTCCTTGACCATTTTCTGGTAATCATCTTTCGACGCGCCATAGAAGGCGACGCCGAGGCTCGCGACTCTTTTTTCCGGCTCCCCGCATTTTATCTCGATGACTTTCACCAGTGTTTCGGCTGGTTCATTCGATAACGGCACAAGGCTTTTCGACTCCGAGACCAGACAATTATCGAAGGCGCTCGACGCTTCGCTCAAAAGCTTCGTGCGTTCGAACTCCACCGCTTTGATCCGATCTTGCGCAACGCTCGCCGCCTCTTCGCCGCGTGGCGCTTGAGCGGCTTGCTCTTTTTCGACTTGATGGCGTTGCCTTTCGGAGGCGGCGGCCTGGTCGAACAAAGAACGGAGCCCGGGCTGCATCGACGCATAGGCGGACCGAATGATCGCGTTCGCTTCGCTCCGACCAAAATCGCCACGGAAAAGCGCGTCGCGCGCCAGATCGATGTGATTGCCGCACGCCGGGCGCAGCGAGCTTTCGATGCGCTCGAAAAGCGCCGCAGGCTCTTTTTTGGCGGCCTGTCTCAGATATTGCTTGGCGCAGTCGGCATAAGCCGCAAAATGCGGCTTCACCTGCGAGGCGATAAATTGATCCGGTCCCGCAAAGACGGGGGAGGATGTCGTTACAGAGAAGCAGCAGACGATTCTGGAGAGAACCCGGACGATTTTGCTCATATCACACCTTCGGAAACGCCAGGGCGCTATGGCGGCTTTGCGCGCTCGTGGGAAACAAGCGCGAGACAGGATGGGCGGGGTTTGAAGCTTTCGAATCGACGTCGCAAGCGAACTATACCGGAGCGCTATTCAATTAAAAGCATGTAAATCAAGAACTTAGTTCAAATAGGCGGCGACGGTGGCGCGCATGGCCGCCAGACCGGCTGCCCGTCCATGACGGAAGGGACTGTCTGCTTCTGATTTTCTGCGATCGTTGATGGCTTGTGGCTTGGGATCCAGTTTCTCAAAATAATCGATAATCCAACAATCGTTCGACCAGAATGAGCCAGACTGGGCGATCACTTTTGTGAATCGGGATGGGTTCACCATCGAGACATAAGCTGCGGCCAAACCGGTATAGCTAAGACCCGCGATCACGCGCTCCTGGGCCTCGAGTGCGCTAGGATAGACGCTCTCCAGCCACGGGAATAACTCTTCTTCGATGAACTGAGCGAACGGAGAATAGCAGGGGCACTCCACCCATCTGGATGCGGCGCTTTCCATCGAGACAAAGACAAAAAGTGAACTAGCGATGTCACCCTTGGAATCGAGGGCGTCGATGATCGATATCGCCCCGACACGGTCTCGATAAAGCTCCGCATCCAGAAACACAGTCACGTTCGTGGCCCTATGCTCCGGCTCACGCACCCATACCGTCCGCTCATTCGCAAGGTGGATGCTCTTTAAAGTATGCTCTGTTTCTTTCATTACACGACCCGACGGTTAAAATCCGGGATTGCCGCGAACTGAAACGGATATCGGATCTTCAAGCCAGGGAGTGAGGCCGCTGAATCTCGAAAAAGTGGCAAAGCTCGTAACGCTCACGGGCGGGTGCGTAGACCATGCCCTCCCCAGTTGGCTTCATTCCACAAGCTCTCAGAACGGCAATCGACGCTGCATTTCCCGGTTGAACCGCCGCCTCGATCACGTCGAGGTCGAGCAGGTCGAAACCTGCCGCCAATGCTGCCGGGGCAAGCTCCCTCATGTAACCCTTGCCGTGATGCTTTTCGCCGAGCCAATAACCAAGAGAGCCGCGCCGACGGTTGTCTTCGTCGCGGAGGAGCATCACCCACCCGGTCAGCTCGCCGCTGGCTTTTTCGGTCACGGCGAAAGGAAGTGCATCGCCCCGGCGCGCCCGTTCACAAGCGGCGTCGATACACACGACAGCCATTGCATAGGTAAAAGGGACGGGCCAATAAGCCACCCATCGGCTGACTTCCGGCGTCATCATCGTGGCGGTCGCTGCCGCATCTTCGGCGTCGACACAGCGTAGGAGGAGTCGGGTCGTCTCCAATGGTTGAAATGGGTCGCTTTCCATACTTTGACAGATACCACAGATCGACATCGCAGGCGCTGATCCTGCGCGCGTAGGCAGTCTGCCGCTTCGATTACCACGCCGCTTTCGCAGCGAGCGTCAGCAAGAATATGCCCGCAATGATATTGAAAGCGGCCATCACATCGCTGCTTCTCGCGGCTTTCGCGGCCGTCGCGAAAGCCGCACCGCAAAGCGTCAGGAATAGCGCCATAATCGAGACGTGGATCGAAGCGGCGAGGAAATAGGAACTCAAATTCACGCCCGCAAAAAGAGGGACAACCGTCAAATAAAGAAGGAGCGGCTTTACGTTTAGCAGATTGGCGGTGATAGCGCTTGTCATCTTTACAGAGTCGAGGCTGGTCACTTCGCGCGTCACTCCAGATAACCCCTCTCCGATCATCCGGAGCCCCAACCACATCAAATAGATTGTTCCGCCGATTTTGAGGGCCCACATCGCCGCTGATGATCGGGCCAAGAGATTCGAGACGCCCAAACCTGCCAATGTCGCGTGGATGTAGATGCCGGTCGCCGTCCCCGCTATTACTGGCGCTACTCCGCGCAACCCGGAGCGCGCCGCGTTGCTCATGGCCATCGTAAAGCTGGCTCCGGGAGACAAAGCGATTGGTAAAATCGCAGCCGTGAAACCGGTTATATCCATGTTGATTTGCATATTACCGTTGCGATAGCGCCTGTATCGCCCGCTCTGTCCGGGTGCGCAAATGCAAGCGCGCCGCAAGATAGTGGCTTTATGAGGCCGAGGGAAAGCACGATCCAAGGAGCTTCCGATGCGCCTGAATGTCAGAAAGCCGAACTGTATCGAAGCGCTACCCAATTAAAATCACTGGATCAGGTAAGATTGGCAAGCTCCTGCACGGTAAGTCGCCGCGCTCGTGCATCCGATCCCCCCAGACCCTAAGGGGAGTTTTGCGGAAGCCGCCATTCCATCACGAGAAACCAAGGCGCGCGGCGATATCTTGCCTCCCGTTCAGGGTCGTCTCGCGACTGCGGCTGCGGTTCATCGAAGAAAGTCAGCGTAAGGCCCTGCGCAAGCAGTTCTTTCATATACGAGGCTAATGGTCGATGCCAGTTTTTGACGCGAATGCCTGACCACTCGACCCACTCGGGGAACTCCTCCAGGTAGCGATCGACCGGGTAATAAAGACAGTTTCCGTCCTGATCTGTTATCCAGCCGCTCGAACACGACGTGATGAAGCTGTTTAGATTGGCGATGAGTAGAGTCCCGCCGGGCTTTAGCACACGCGTCATTTCCGCCAGCGCCGCGCGGAAGTCATCTATGTCGAGTAGCGTCAAATAACTGACGACGAGGTCGAAGCTTTCGGCGGCGAATGGCAGGCTCTCCGCTCCGCCGATGCGGTAATCGCCATCAGGGTCGCGCTGACGCGCATGAGAAATCAATTCTTCGGTGGGGTCGATTCCCACCACATGGATACCTTTTAATTTGAGCGCGCGGCAAAAGCGTCCTTCGCCGCACCCCACGTCGAGCGCGCGCTCGAAAAGCTTTCCGGATACCCGCTCCATGATCACAGGATCGAGCACATGCTCGCGTCCAAAATCGCCGCGTTCACCTTGCGCCGCGATCCACGCGCTCGCCGATTCTTCCCAGCCGTTGCTCATAAGGCGCTCCATTAGACGAATTTATGATTTAAAACTGCAAGGATAAGCAAAACCGCGAATGGCGCAGCCGGGCGACGATGTTTGCCACTGGCCCATCGCGCATCTTTCCTAGCATTCCTGCTCAGCGTAACGCATGCATACATTCATGTCGCGGCCCTCGTCATGGCCGGGCTTGTCCCGACCACCCACGCCGCGCAACGGCGGCTAACGCTGGGCATAGGTCGATCATGGAACATTTGCGTCGGCTAGCAGGACAGGGAGCATCGCAAAGCCCGCGCTGAACTTCATCCCTAGCGATAACGCGTCCTGTTGGTCTGTGCCCGCCGGCGTGGGTGGCCGGGACAAGCCCGGCCATGACGGTCCCCGAAATGTGTGATTCCCTTAGACCCGCTTAGCGAAATATTAGCAGCTACCTTTCCGACAGCGCCCGTATCGCCAGCTCTGTCCGGCTACGCAAATGCAGCTTGGCGAGAATGGTCGAGACGTGGTTCTTCACCGTGCCTTCCGCGAGGCCCATATCGCGCGCGATTTCGCGATTGCCCTTGCCGGCGGCGACGTGGTTGAGGACGTCCTTCTCGCGTTCGGTGAGCGGCTCCTCGTCTTCGAACGATAATTTGCTCGGCGTTCTGACGCGGCGAAACTCGGTGAGAATCTTTGCTGCGACGCTGGGCGACAGGCGCGGCTCGCCGCGCGCCGCCGCGCGGATGGCGGAGAGGATTTCGGCCTCTTCGGCGTCCTTCAGCAAATAGCCTTGCGCGCCGGCCGACACCGCCTCGAAGACAAGCTCGTCGGCGTCGAAGGTCGTGAGCATGATGACGCGGATCGACGGCGATTTCGCCAAAATGGCGCGCGTCGCGGCGATGCCGTCCATGCGCGGCATTTTGAGGTCCATCAGGATGACGTCGGGCGCATAGGCGAGGGCGGCGCTGACCGCCTGCGCGCCGTCCGCGGCCGTGGCGACGACCGCAATATCCTCCTCGAGCGCCAGGAGCGCCGCCAGCGCCTTACGGATCACGCTCTGATCCTCGGCGATCATCAGGCGTATCTGCTTTCCGGCGGTCAATCGGCCTCTCCCCGCCTACCACGAGTTTGGCAATATAATAAGCGCAACCAGGGCTATGCGCAAAAAGCTGACTGGAAGCTGAACGGCGTGGACACCTTCGGTTCAGGCGCGCGGCGCGATAGTCGCTTCATGAGGCCGAGGGAAAGCCTCGATCCAAGGGAGCCTCCGATGCGCCTGAATGTCAGAAAGACAATCGCTCTCACTGTTTTGGCCGGATTGCTCGGCGCGGGCGCCGCCTCGCCCGCCGCCGCCGCCGATGGCTGGGGCTGGCATGGCGGCTACGGCTGGGGGCATCATGGCGGCTGGCGACATCATCATGGCGGTTGGGACAATGGCGGCGCGGCCGCCGCCGCCGCGATCGGCGGTCTGGCGCTCGGCGTCGCCGCCGGCGCGATGAGTCAGCCCCAATATGGGACCGGCTACGGCGGCTATTATGGCGGCGACTGTTACCCCGTCGATCGCCCGGTCGTGGACGGCTGGGGCAATGTCGTCGGCTATCGCAGGGCCCAGGTCTGCGATTAGCGCTCTCTTAATCTCCTCCGACCCGTCCTCCCCGGGTTTTGTTGCGTCCCGCGTGCTTTCCGAGTTTCCGCCGCCCACCCCCGCACCCCTCTCGCGCGGCGGCGGACAAAGAGCCTCCCGGAGCGATCCGGGAGGCTTCCTTTTTTCAGATCGGCTTGAAGGCGAGCGAGGATTTGCCCTCGGCCGGATCGCGCCGCCAGATGCTGGCGCTGTCGCGTTCGAAATGGGCCTTGTGGCCCTTGCGCGCGACGAGCACGAGGCGGCCACGGTCGAGCGACCACCGCACGGGGTCGAAAACCACAATGCCATTGTCGCGGCAGGCGGGGGCCAGTTGCGCTCTGCCGCCGCCCATCAAGGTCAGCATGCAGCCGGTGTCCTTATCGTCACGCAGAATGCCGTAGCGGCCTGCCGTGTCGCCGGCGGCGACGGCGTTGGCGAGCGGCAAAGCGGCGAACAGGGCCGCGGCCAGGCCGAGGCGCCGCAGCTTATCCGCGCGCGGGGAAGAGGTCGACATCGACGCATGCTCCAGAGTGGGTGAATCGCGTGCAGTCTGCCCTTTTCACGCGCCCGGGCCAAGGCGTCTGCGGCCGTTTTCGCAGCAATTCGGCTGAGCAATCATGCGCCAACGCACGTCCTGCTCAGATTCCGCCAACTTAGATGAGGCGCGGTAATCTGTAGCAGGCGGGGGCTTTTGCGCAGCGCGGTCGATCGGGATAAAATTACGAGAATTTCGTCCCCCAGGAGTTCCCCGCCTCATGGACCCGGCCGCACTCGCGCTCGCCGAACGCTCCGCGCCTCGCTACACGAGCTATCCGACCGCGCCGCATTTCGTAAAGGAGATCGGCGACGTCGAGATGCGCGACTGGCTCGGCGCCCTCGATCCGCACGCGACGCTGTCGCTTTACTTCCATGTGCCGTTTTGCCGGGAGATCTGCGCCTATTGCGGCTGCCACACCAAGGCGGTTCGGCAGGAGGCGCCGCTCACCGCCTATAAGGAAACACTGCTGCGCGAGGTCGAGATGACCGCCCGCGCGACAAGCGCGCGCAGCGTGGCGAGCATCCATTGGGGCGGCGGCACGCCGGGCATTTTGGGGCCCGCGCGCTTTGGCGAGATTATCGAGCGCCTGCGCGACCTCTTCGACGTCACCCACGAGACGGAACATGCGATCGAGCTCGACCCGCGCCTCCTCGAGCCTGAAATGGCAGAGGCGCTGGCGCGGGCGGGCGTCAACCGCGTCTCCTTCGGCGTGCAGGATCTGAACGCCCATGTTCAGGAAGCGGCCGGCCGGGTGCAGCCCTTCGAGATCGTGGAGCGCGCCGTCGCCATGATGCGCGGCGTGGGCGTCAGCGCGATCAATCTCGATCTGATGTATGGCCTGCCGCTGCAGAGCGTCGCGGACGTCGAGCGCACGGCCTCCATGGCGGCTTCGCTCGATCCGCAGCGCCTTGCGGTTTTCGGCTATGCGCATGTGCCCTGGTTCAAGGCGAACCAGAAGCTTATCGACGCCGCCGCGCTGCCCGGCGCAGCCGAACGCCTCGCGCAGGCGGCGGCGGTGCGTCGGGCGTTGGAGCGCGCGGGCTATGAGGCGATCGGCCTCGATCACTTCGCGCGCCCAAACGATCCGCTGGCCGTCGCAGCGCGGCAGGGGCGCATGCGCCGCAACTTCCAGGGCTATACGATCGACAGCGCAACCGCTCTGCTGCCCTTCGGCGTTTCCTCGATCGGCCGTCTGCCGCAGGGCTTCGTCGGCAACGCCACGGATCTTGCGGGCTGGCGGCGCGCTGTGGAGGCGGATCGATTCCCGGTCACGCGCGGCCTCGCCTTTTCCGTCGACGATTTGGCGCGCAGCGAGATCATCGAGCGGCTGATGTGCGACTTTGCCGTCGATTTCGGCGCCATCGCACTGGAGCATGGCTTCGCGGTCGACGCCTTCGACCAGGCGCGCCTATCCTTGAGCGGGCTGGAGCGCGATGGCGTGGTGGCGCTGCGCGACCGGCGCGTGAGCGTCACCGAGCGTGGGCGGCCGTTTGTGCGCCTTGCCGCTGCGGCTTTCGACGCCTATCTGGAGGCCGGCGCGGCGCGTCATTCCGCGGCCGTCTAATCTACGAAAAGCAGTGCCGGGCAGGGGGCTGTCTGGAGAGGCGCATGACGCCGCTGACGGCCTTTTTCGCCAAATTCATCGGCGCCTATGCGCTGTTTGCGGCAGCGTGGCTTTACTTCCGCCGCGAAGCCGCGGTGGGGCTGATCGAGCGCATCTCCCACGATCCCGTCTTCGAATCGATGATCGGCGTGCTCCGCCTCGTCTTCGGCCTGGCTGTCATCTCGGCCCATAACCGCTGGGGCGGATGGCTGGAGGCGCTGGTCTCGGCGCTTGGCTGGATCGGCCTCTTCAGCGGGCTTGCGACGATGTTCCTGCCAACCGGCTTTTTGCGCAGATCGGTCGACTGGATGCAGTTCAAGGAGAAGCTGCCCGTTTACGCGCTTGTTTCGGCACTTCTCGGAGCCGTGCTGCTCCTCGGCGGCCTTGCTGCGTGATGCGCACGCCAGGCTCGGAATCCAGGTTACGCACCAGCGTCATGCCCGCGCTTGTCGCGGGCATCCACGCCAAGACATTGCGACACGCGGGGAGGAGAAGCGGCGTTGTTCAGCTTATGCTCTCAGCTTTTCTGCGTCGGCGCGGCGTGGATGGCCGCGACAAGCGCGGCCATGACGCGGGAACACGTTTGCTCGTTAACCCGAATTCGGAGCTCTGATGCGCGCGCGGACCGGCTTGTGAGGCGGAGCCGTCTCCGGCATCGTGCACGTCCCCGATTCTAGCCGTAAGAACCCATGCCCGTCTGGACGCCCGAACAGGAGAATGCGCTGAACAGCGTCGCGAAATGGCTCGCGACGCCGCGCGGCCCGCAGGTGTTCCGCCTGTTCGGCTACGCCGGCACGGGCAAATCGACGCTCGCGCTTCACCTTGCCGAACATGTCGACGGCGACGTCGCCTTCGCCGCCTTCACCGGCAAGGCCGCGCTGGTGATGCGCTCCAAGGGTTGCAAGGACGCCCGCACGATTCACAGCCTCATCTATCGCGCGACCGATTCCGAAACCGAGGAGCCGTCCTTTGTGTTGAACGACGAAAGCGACGCCGCGCGCGCAAAGCTTATCGTCATCGACGAATGCTCGATGGTCGACGAGGAGCTCGGGCGCGATCTGCTTTCCTTCGGCAAGAAGGTGCTGGTTCTCGGCGATCCGGCGCAATTGCCACCGGTGAAGGGCGGGGGCTTTTTCACGGAGGCAGAGCCCGATGTGATGCTGACGGAGGTGCATCGCCAAGCCTCCGACAATCCCATCATCCGCCTGTCGATGACGATTCGCGAAGGCGGCACGCCGACGCGCGGCGTCTTTGGCGAGACGCGCGTCGTCTCGCGCGAAGGGCTCGATCCAGCGCTCGTCACCGGCGCCGATCAGGTGCTGGTGGGCATGAACAAGACGCGGCGCGCCTATAACGGGCGGCTGCGCGAATTGCGCGGCTTCACCGGGCAGTTTCCGCAATCGGGCGAAAAGCTCGTCTGCCTGCGCAACAACCGCAAGAAGGGCCTGCTCAACGGCGCCCTCTTCACGGTGAAAAGCGCGGGCGCGCTGCGGCGCGGGAAAATACGGATGCTCGTCATGCCGGAGGAGGGCGAGACGGGCAAATTCCAGCGCGTCGCCGTCATTCCGCAGTTCTTCGACGGCGGCGAGGGCGAAATTCCTTACGCGATGCGCAAGGATTCGGACGAGTTCGATTTCGGCTATGCGCTGACCGTGCACAAGTCACAGGGCTCGCAATGGGACAATGTGACCCTCTTCGACGAGTCTTTCGCCTTCCGCGAACATCGCGCCCGCTGGCTCTATACGGGCGTCACGCGCGCCGCGCACAAGCTGACGTTGGTGATGTAAAGCAGGAAGCCAGAGCGCCGTCATTCCCTACGCTCGCGGAGCGAGCGATCGGGAATCCAGAGCAAAGCTGGCTATTTTGGCTCTGGAGTCCCGATCGGGCCTTCGGCCCGTCGGGAATGACAAGCGCAATGGCATAACGCCCGCGCCTTCGCTTTCGGCGCGATAAGAAAGGCAGACCCGTTGTCAAAACGCGCGCGCGAGCGTTAATCTTCCGTCTCATATTTCAGTGATGGAGGTTTTTATGACTGCTGCGCGGATTCTAGCCATTGTCCCGAGTGTCGGCGCCTATATCCCAACCGTATGGAGCCTTGCGCCCGGCCAGAAATTGGGACTCGCCTTGTCCGGCGGCGGTTTCCGCGCCTCGCTCTTCCATATCGGCGTCCTGGCGCGATTGGCCGAGCTCGACTTGCTGCGGCGCGTCGATGTGCTCTCCACCGTTTCGGGCGGCTCGATCATCGGCGCATTCTATTATCTCAAGCTTAAGAAGCTGCTCGAGGAAAGGCCGCTCGGCCCGAATGGCGAACCCATTTTGCCGTCGTCGCAGGACTATGTGGACCTCGTCGGCGAGATCGAAAGCGAATTTCTGGCGGCGGTTCAGACCAATGTCAGAATAAAGGCGCTGCTCGACCCCGTCGCCAACGCCAGGATGATTTTCTCGGATGATTATTCGAGAAGCGACCGCATCGCCGAAGTATATGAACAGTGCTTTTACAGCAGATTCGCGAAGAACCCTGGCGAGAAAATTCCGCTGTCGGATTTGCTGATCACGCCAGCCTGGATGCAGCCCGGCTTCAATGTGCGGGAGTATAATTCGACATCGGATTTCAAGATTCCCATCCTCAACCTCAACGCGACGTCGCTGAATACCGGCGGCCGATGGGTTTTCACCGCGACGGATCTGGGCGAGGTCCCCTCGGCAAATCCGATCGGCACGATCAAGCCCTTGCCAAGGATCAGTTATTCGGACCCCAGTTTGACGCCGGAGCAGCAAAAGAAGCTGGCGCAGATCGGCCTTTCCGAGGCTGTCGCCGCTTCGGCCTGCGTGCCGGCGATATTTACGCCGCTCGCAATCCACGATCTCTATCCGAAGGGAGCGAATGGCGAAGAGATTGTGGTCGAGCTGGTCGACGGCGGCGTTTACGACAATCAGGGCGTCGAGGCGCTGCTTTCTGAAAAATGCGACCTGATCATTTGCAGCGACGCCTCCGGGCAGTTGGACGGGAACCGTACGCCGGACATTCAACTGTTGCCGGTCGCCACGCGCTCGAACGACATATTGGCCACGCGCGTGCGCGCCGAGTGCTACGACAATCTCCGCAATTGCCCCGGCGATGGGAGCTTCGTCTTTTTCCACCTGCGCGACGACTTCCCCGGAAATGCGGCCTATCCGTCGCTGCCCGGGCCGGTCGACCAGTGCAACGGTCTCAACGATGGGCATATCTACGCCCTTTCCAATATCAGAACCGATCTCGACGCCTTTTCGGACATCGAAGCCTATACGCTGATGTACGACGGCTACTGTCTCGCCGACTATTTTCTCCAGCATAACCAAGGTAACGCGGGGCTCGGCGCGCCGTCTCCCGGCGGCGCGCCTCGGCAACCGTGGCGTTTCCTGGCCATCCGGGGGATGGTCAAGACCGACAAGCAAAAGCTGCTTTCGCATCTGCTGATAGGGAAATACTTGTTCTTCAAACCCTTCTACGCCGATCCCGCGCGGACTTGGGGCGTCACGCTCCTTCTGCTTGCGCCAGTCCTTTTCTTCTTGTGGGCGCGCGTCGATCTCGTTGCAGAACTCTACAAACTATTCGTCGAAAATATATTGTACTACCTATTGCCAGCGGCGCTTATCGGCGCCGCGGGCTACGCCATCGTCAAGGCTTTGGACAATGCGCCAAAATTGCTGAAACTGTTCGACTTCATTCGCAAATACCGGCGCGCCGACAACCCCATGCTCACCGCCCTGTTTTACGCGCCCGGACTTATCGGCGCGGCAGTCGCGTTCTTGAACCTCTCCATCTACAACAAGATCTTCCTTCAGGCCGGCCAATTGCCGCCGCCGTCGGACCGCGAAGCAGCGCCGGAGGCCGACCGCCGTCCAGAGCAACTGGAGGCAGCCGCGCAGGAATAGAGGAAAACCATGGCCGAGCGCGCGATCGAAATGCGCCGTCTTTCCGACGGCGCCGTCTATCGCTTTCTCCCGGCGCCAGTGGCCGAGGACGGGCTGCCGCGCTTCAAGCGCGCCGACAAGGACATCTGGATTCTACGCGATTCGGATTTCGGTTGGATCGTTTGGGACGCAGAAGAGCAGGCGTTGATGGGGCGGCCCTGGGACGTCGCGATAAATCGCCAGGGCGCGACGCCGCCGGAATGCGACTGGGTAAGCCGGAAGGGCGCGAATTCCTTCGTGTATCGGCTCGTCTTCGTCTGATGCGAACCCGCTTGAACTGCGGATTTTGTCATTCCCGGCGGGCTGAAAGCCCGACTGGGAACCCCGGAGCCATAAGAGCGCTGGTTTTGCTCAGAGCCCGTCATTGCGAGCGAAGCGAAGCAATCCAGGCCGGCGATGCGGCATTGGATTGCTTCGTCGGCTCCGCCTCCTCGCAATGACGACGGTAATTCCGATCGCTCGCTTTGCGAGCGTCGGGAATGACAGGCAACCGAACGGGCGAGATTTCGTCTGAGGCGCTTATTTCGTCCAGGAGTCGATCGCATCGGCGAAGATGCGGTCTCCGGAGGGGCCCTTTTCCATATTGATCGTCGCCGGCCGCCCGTCGGTGAACTGCAACGGCAGATCGATCACCGCGAAGGAACGCAGGAGCTGGATGTTGCGCGCTTCATGGTCGCCGCGCATCAGGCCGATGAGGAAGTTGTTCTCGGTGATCGGCACTGGAATGCCGAAGACCTTTTCGCCGGCCTGCGCGTCGGCGCGGCGCATCTGAATCGGGCCGATCGCCTTCACGCCGCCGAGCGGGCTCCCCGGCGCCGGCTTGAAAGACACGTTGATCGTGTGGGAGGCCGAAAGCGCCGAGTCGTTGTTCTTTTGAATCAGCAGCGTCAGCTTCATCTTGCCGTCGGGAATATCCACATCGCCGCGGATCGCCGAACTCACCGGCTCTCCGGGGCCGCCGCCGACATTCTCCAAACGCCAGACCACCGTGGCGTTATAAATCCGGTCGACCTTATCGGGCGCCTGCAAGGTCGCGACCCACAATTCCGCCTTCTGCGCCACCGGCACAACGACCGTGCGCTTTCCAGATGACGGCGCCGGGGCGGATGCGCCGCCATCGACGCGGCCGCCGAATTTGCCGGCTTCCGCCGCGTCGGAAGGCGATGTCTCGGCCGGCTGCAGCTTTGCGAGATCTTCCGGCCGTTCGCGCAGATACCATGCGAGGCCGCCGACGACGGCGATCAGCGCCACCAGCACGCCTGCAAGCGCCCATATGCGCTGCGTCGGACGTTGCGCGCGCGGCGGCAGAGGCAGCGGCGCGGCGGGACGCTGCGCTTCGCGCGGCGGGGCTTCCGACTCGGCGGCGGGGAGCGCGTCGGACCAAGCCTCTTCGACGCTGCGCTCGGCCGGCGGCGGCTCCGGCGGCGCTGCGGGCTTCGGCGGTTCGGGCGCGCGCTGGCGCGTCGGCGCGGGCTGCGGCTTCGGCGGTTCCGGCTTCGCGGGGGCGGCGGTGGTCGGCGCTGGTTTCGTAGCGGATGGCTTCGCCGGCGCTGGCGTCGCGTTCTTGGCGGCGATTTCCTGTTCGAGGCGCGCAACGGCTTCTTCGAGCGCGCGGCCTTCGGCGGAAATGTCCGCTTCCGCAACCGGCGGCTGAATGCTTCTCAATTGATTGAACAACGCCTTGCGCGCCCGATCATAGACAGCCTGTCGCGCGTCGGGCGTCTGCTGGGGTAGGGCGGCAATGGCGCGGGAGATCAACGAATAGTAATCAGCCATGGGCGGTTAAGAGCACTTCCTGCCGGGGGCGTCAATCCTGACCCCTTGCAAATGCGAGAAAAACAAGGGATTCCAGCGTGCTTGTCGGCGATCGCGACGCGGCCGGCCGAGCCTGATCGGAAGAGGAAGATATGTCATCGCTCATCTCATTGGCGCGTCTCTTTGGCGTCGCCTTCGTCGTCGCATTTTTCGCGCCGGTTTGCGCAAACGCGATCAGCATGGACAAGGCCTCGACCATTCGCGACCAATGCGAAATCTCGATAGGCCCTGACCTTATCGGCGTCGTCTCCTATATGCCCGATCGTTCGCGTGATCGCTTCTGCGGCGATTTCCCCTCGACGGGCCGAATCATTCTCACGATCGACCTCATCGCCGAGCGCCTGCGCCAATTGCCGATCGAGGTGCGCATCGTGCGCGAGAAAAACGGACCGATTTCCCTGGAGGAAGATCCGGCGCCTTTCACCGTGGCTTATCTTCCGCCGCGCCTCTATCCGGGCGGCGCCGTGCCGATGGAGCATATGTTCGACGAGAGCGGCGCTTACGCCGCCTTGATCACCGTAACGGAAAACTCCGGAACGAAGCGCACGACGCGTTTCGCCATCAACGTGGGCGGCCCGCTGCAGTTCTATGCGACGGCGATGCTGTCGGCAGTGTTTATCTTTGGCGCAGCTTTTCTCTATTGGCGCTACACGGAAGAAAAGAAGCAACGCGACCGCGCTTCGCGCGCTTTCCGCCCGACCTGATTCGGTCAAGTGAGGAGCTCGCTCTAAATTCCGCGCCCGTCGCTCGCCGTCTGCGGCGCCGCCGCCTTGCGGGCGGGCGCGGCGATCAGCCAATAGATCGCGCCGGTCAGCGCGCCGGTGAGGAAGAACAAAAGCGCGAGCCGCGCCTCCGCCTCGCTGACCTTATGGGCGCGCTCCAGCCCTTTCGACGCGCGCGCAATCCAGGGCGAGGCGCCCGCGAGGACGCCGCTGACGCCCGAATACCAGACGATGGAGCGCGCGCCGGCCGCTTCTCCGACAAGAGCCGCCACGGCGAGCGGCGCGGCGCAGACCGCGACGATGGCGGCCCATATCACAAAGCCCAGCGTCGCGACGGCCTGCTCCGGTTCGATCGCCTCGTCCAGGATCGCGAAAATCCCCGCGAGGACGGAGGAGAGGCCTGCTTCCCGCGTCACGGGATCGAAGAAAGCCGAAACGAAGAGAAAGACCGCGCCGACGCCAACAGCGATGACGAAGCCGAAAACAATGACGATCAAGCGCATAGCAACTCTCTGGCGCCGGCCTTACACGATATCCGCTTGATTGGGCCGGTGTCATTCCCGACGCTCGCTTGCGCGATCGGGAATCCAGAGCCAAACCAGCGATATTTTGGCTCTGGATTCCCGGTCGGGCTTTCAGCCCGCCGGGAATGACATTCCCCAACGCGAGCTGTTCAAACGGAAATAGCCTTACGGCTCGAGCACCGAATCCCAGTAGAGATAATCCATCCAACTGTCATGGAGATAGTTAGGCGGGAAGCGGCGGCCGTTGCGATGCAGGTCGACGACCGATGGCTGATAGGGCGTCTGCGCCGGCGTCATATGCGCGTCGAGCGGCAGCCGGTCGCCCTTGCGCAGATTGCAGGGCGAGCAGGCTGCGACGACATTCTCCCAGGTGGTCGCGCCCCCCTTGGAGCGCGGGATCACATGGTCGAAGGTCAATTCGTCATGCGCCCCGCAATATTGGCAGGTGAAGCGGTCGCGCAGGAAGACGTTGAACCGCGTGAAGGCCGGCTGACGGGCCGGCCGCACATATTCCTTGAGCGAGACCACAGAGGGCAGGCGCATCTCGAAGCTCGGGCTTTTGACCGTCTTGTCATATTCCGAGACGATATTGACCCGATCGAGGACGACGGCCTTGATGGCGTCCTGCCAGCCCCATAGCGAAAGCGGATAGTAGCTCAGCGGGCGATAGTCCGCGTTGAGCACCAGCGCGGGACAAGCTTGCGGCGAGACATATTGGTGTCTGAAGTGAGCGGTCACCTTGCCAGCCTCTCGGTTTCGAGAAGGGCCCGAAGGACCGCGCCAAGGTCCACACCGGCCTTTTGCGACTCTCTATATGTTACAGGGAGGATGACGGGCTTGTGAAGGCGCCTTGTGCAGCCGATTTGCGCGGCTTGTCCGGCGGGTTCATGAAGTAGAAATCTAGCAAAACGATAGGTATTTTGAATAGTTAATTCCAGCTTGAGGCAGTGTTTTGCAATGCCCGATTAGCTGGCGAGCAGAGGGTGGCGCCAGACAGGGCTCATTACTTGCTCCGATTCGGCTATAGCATCGCTCTTGTTCCATTTTGGGGCAGGCGAGCCGATCCAGGGCCGATCAATTGTCTCAGCAGGCTGATTTTTCCAAAAGGCCGTCTCAGTTTGAAACGCGGTCCCCAAAGGCGAGGCCGCGGCTTCTCGCGGGGACGAATCGCGTCGCAGCTTATTGGGCGCCTCGCCAAAGCACGGCCTTCGTCCGGGCGTCGTTCTCGCTCCTCGCCGCATCTTTGGATTTTCTGGCGCTCGTCCTGACCTCGGTCGTGGTCCAATTCGCCTATGGGGCGCTCACGATCGGCAATCTCGAACTGGGCCTCGTTGCGACGATGATTTTCCTTCTCGGGAGCGTCGTCCGGGAGGAATATTCTTTCGCCAACTACCTCCAGCTTCGCGGCCACGCCTGGCGCTGTTTCAGCCTGTGGAGCGTCGTCAGCCTCCTCGCGCTCGCGATCGGATTTCTGTCCAACGTCACTGGAGAGACGTCGCGGGCCGCCTTCGTGCTGACCTCGACCCTGGGGTTTGTGGCGCTTTTCGCCGAGCGGGCGACGCTCACCCGTTTCGTCCGCTCCAGCGCGGCCGCGGGCGGCGTATCGGCGCGGCGCCTCTTTCTCGTCGGTTTCGAGAAAGACATCGAGGCCTTCACCTATCGCTACAAGCCCTGGACCTGCGGCATGACCGTCGTCGCTTCAGTCGTGCTGCGCGAGACCGAGCATACGCTCGACGACGACCTCACGCTTGCGGCGGCCTCGGCGCGTATGCTGCGGCCCGACGACGTCTTCATCCTCTCGCCCTGGTCGCGCACCGATGTCATCGACAAATGCGTGACGGCCTTCCTGCGCGTGCCCGCCCGCATCCATCTCGGGCCGGAGCGTGTGCTCGACCGCTTCGCCAACGCCCATATCGACAAGGTCGGCGCGATCTCGAGCCTGAGCCTCTCGGGCGATCCGCTCAATCTCTTCGAGGTGGCGGCGAAGCGCGCCTTCGACATTGTGGTCTCGGCGCTTGCGCTCGTGGCGCTGTCGCCGTTGCTGTTGCTCTGCGCGCTGGCGATCCGGCTCGACAGCCGCGGGCCGGCGCTCTTCTATCAGCGTCGTTACGGCTTCAATCGTCAGACGTTCCGCATCGTGAAACTCCGCACCATGACGACCATGGACGATGGGCGCCACGTCAAACAGGCCACGGCGAATGATCCGCGCGTGACCCGCGTGGGGCGCATTTTGCGCCGATACAACATCGACGAGCTGCCGCAGCTCTTCAATGTGCTGCGCGGCGAGATGTCGCTCGTCGGGCCGCGCCCGCACGCGCTGGCGCATGATCAGCTCTTCGAGCGGCGGATCGCGCTCTATGCGCGCCGTCACAACGTCAAACCGGGCATGACCGGCTGGGCGCAGGTCAACGGCCTGCGCGGCGAAATCGATTCGCCGGAGAAGATTCGACAGAGAATCGAGCACGACCTTTATTACATCGACAATTGGTCGCTGCCGCTCGATCTCTGGATCGTGTTCCTCACCGTCTTTTCGCGCAAGGCGTATCGCAACGCGGTTTGACGAGTTGGGGGGCCGGGCGGCGGACCCGGGCAGGCAAGTTGCGTATCGCTTGCCTCGGGTCCGCCGCTTGCTGCTTACTGTCGCCGCTGTGATTCGACTCCTACATACCGCCGACTGGCACCTAGGCGCCGCTCTGCAAGGCTGGTCGCGAGAGCCCGAGCATCGCGCCGCGCTGGCGCAGCTCGTCGAGACGGCGCGCGCCCGCGCCGTCGATGCGGTGATCGTCGCGGGCGATATTTTCGACAGTCTCAACCCGTCCGCCGAGGCGCAGCGGCTGCTTTACGACACGCTGCGCGACCTGCGCGCCGCCTGTCCGCGCGCGACCATCGCGCTTCTTGCCGGCAATCACGACCCCGCCGGCAGGCTGGAGGCGCCCCGCGCCTTGTTCGAGATCGCCGGGGTGCATTCGGTGGGCGTCATCACGCGGCGAGAGGGCGCGCTCGACCTTTCCACGCATCTTATGCCGATCCGGGACTCATCCGGCGCGGTCGGCGCGCATCTATTGGCGCTGCCCTATCCGCGCGCCGCCGACCTGCCGATCGCGGGGGCGGATGTGGCGGGCTCTGCTACCGTCTGGGGCGTGCGGGCGCTTTATCGGGAGGCCGTCGACGCCGCTCGGGCAAAAATCGGCGATGCGCCGCTGGTCCTCACCGGCCATCTCCATGTCGCCGGCGGGCTCGAATCCGAGGGCGAGCGGCGCATTCTGGTGGGCGGCGAGCATGCGGCGCCGCCCGACATCTTTCCTGCCGACGCCGCTTATGTGGCGCTGGGCCATCTCCATAAGCCGCAGAAGGTGGGCCGCGAGACGATCCGCTATTCCGGCGCGCTGATTCCGATGTCGAAGTCGGAAATCGACTATGCGCATGGCGTAACGATCGTGGAGATCGACGCTGTCGGCGCGGCGACCGCCGAGCATGTGGCCTTCACCCGCAGCGTCCCGCATCTGCGCCTGCCGCGGCAGGGCGCGCTGGCGGTCTCGGAGATCGAGAGCGCGCTTTCCTCTCTGGCGCTCGCCCCAGAAACGCCCGACGACGCCCGGCCTTTCGTTTATCTCGCTGTGACGGTCGACGGCCCCGCCGTGGGATTGAAGGCCGAGATCGACGCGATCTGCGAGAAGTTTCCGGTGCGCCTCGTCTCGCTCGCCGTCGAGCGGCCGCAAATGAGCGAAGCGCCTCAGCCGGCGCCAATGCGGCTTGCCGAACGCCAGCCGCGCGATCTCTTCCGCGAGGCTTTCGAAGCGACGCATCACGTCGCGCCGACAGAGGAACATTTGCGCTGCTTCGACCGGCTCGCGGAGGAAGCGTAATGCGCATCCTCGCGATCCGGGGCGAAAATCTTGCGAGCCTAGCAGAACCCTTCGCCATCGAGTTCGAGAGCGAGCCTTTACGCTCGGCCGGGCTTTTCGCCATCATTGGCGAAACGGGCGCGGGCAAGTCGACCATACTCGATGCGCTGTGTCTGGCGCTTTACGACGAGTTTCCTCGCGTCGTAGCGCCCGGCGCACGAGACGAAATGCCGGACCCCTCTGGGGCGACTATCAAGGAAAATGATCCCCGCACGCTGTTGCGACGCGGGGCGGGGCGTGGTTTCGCGGAGGCTGATTTCGTCGCGCGCGACGGCAAGCGCTACCGCGCCCGTTGCGATCTCATGCGCGCGCGCGGCAAGGTCGCCGGGAGGCTGCAAAACCGTGGCCGCAGTCTCTGGCGCATCGATGAGAGTGGGGAGAAGATCGAGACGCTGGAATCCGGCGTCGAGCCGGTCAACCGCCGCGTCGTCGAATTGACTGATCTGACTTTCGATCAGTTCCGCCGCACGGCGCTTTTGGCGCAAGGCGATTTCGACGCCTTTCTGCGCGCCGACGCCAAAGAGCGCGCCGATCTTCTCGAAAAAATCACGGGCGCGGAAGTCTACGGCCATCTGTCGAGACGCGCCTATGAGCGCTGGGACGAGGCCGCGCGCGCCGTGAAGGCGTTGGAGCAGCAGCGCGCGCTCATCGGCGCCATGCCGGAGGAGGAGCGCGCGGCGATCATTGCCGAGAGCGAAGAGATCGGGTCGCGGCGCTCGATGCTCGCCGCCGAGCAGAATGAGATGCTCGACGCCTTGCGCCGGATCGACGCGCGCGCGCAAGCGCAGCAGAAGCTCACTGAGGCGGAAACCACGTGCGCCGCTGCGAGCGAGGCGCTGGCGGCGCTCTCGCATCAACGACAAATGCTCACGGACCTCGCTAACGCCGAGCCCTTGCGCGCGCCGCGCGAGGAATTTCGCAAAGCCGAAGAGTTACTGGCCGAAAAACAGGCTTCGGCGTTGCTCGCGCAACAACAGGCCGAGGCGGCGCAGGCCGCCGTGGAGGCGGCGAGGACGCAAGAACGCGTGGCGGCGGAGGCGTTAGGCGCCGCGCAGCGCGAGATCGAGCAATTCGAGCCGCTGTGGCGGGAGGCGAGCGCGCTCGACGCGCGCATCGAGGCGCAGCGGCGTGAAGCCGACAAGGCGCGTGAAGTGGAAGCTGCCGCAGCGCTGCGCCTCGCCGGTAAGCAGGAGGCGCTCGCCAAGGCGCTAGCGGAAGAAGAAGCGGCGGCGGCTGAAAGCGCGGCGTCGCAGGGTCGGTTGGAAACGCTCGAAGCGGCGCGGCCGTTGAGCGAGCGGTGGGAAGAGATCGACGAATGGCTCTCCAAGCGCACGCTTCTGTGGAAAGAAAAAAGCGAAACAGAGCGCGCGCTGCAAGAGGCTGCCAAAGAGCTGGGCCGCGCCGGCGAGATGCGCGCGGCCTATGACGCCGCCGACAAAGCAGATCGCACGCAGCTCGACGCAGTGCTGGAGCAGACGCGCGAAAGAGAGGCAGCGCTTCAGGCCCTCGATGCCCCGGCTGCGCAAAGGCGGGCCGAGGCGTTGTCCGCCGCGCAAGAGGCTTTGCTGTCCATGGCGCGTTGCGCGCGCGATTACGCCGACGCCGAGGCGAGCGCTGAAAGTGCGGCGGCGGACATCGCCGGGCTCGGCGCGGCGCATGGCGCGCTTGTCGAGCAGTTGGAGAATTTGCAAGCCGCGCGCGATGTCGAGGCCGCTCAGACCGCTGAGGCCGAGCGCCTTGGCGAATTGGCCGACGCCGCCGCCGATCCACATGCGCTGAGGCTGCGCGCCGCTCTGGACGACGACGCGCCTTGCCCAGTCTGCGGGGCCAAGGACCATCCTTTCGCACATGCCGAAAACGCCGCGCGGGCGCTCGTCGATGCTCTGCGCGCCAAGCGCGAGGCGGCGCGTCAGGCGCTGGCGCGGACCAACAAGGCCATTTCGGAAACGTCTGCTCAAGAGGCGGCGACGCGCGCCATGCATGAAGAGGCGGCGCGGCGTCTCCGCGCCGCGAAAGCAGTGTTGGAAGCCGCCACGCGCGACTATGCGGCGCTGTTGACGCAAAACCCCGACTGCGGCGCCCCGCAGGAGATAGCGGGGGCCGGAGCAAATATTGCCGCTTTGCTCGAAGAACTCCGCGCGCAGCGCGCGGCGCTGACGAAGATACAGGAGACGGCGCAGAAACTCTCGTTGGAGATCGAGCGCCTGCGCAAGGCGTCGGACGATAAGCGCCACGCGATCGAGGGGCGCAAGGAGACGCGCGACGAAGCTGAGGCGCTCGCGCGGCGGGCGGGCGAGGCGCAGGCAGGGCACAAAGAAGAACTTGCGCGCGCCATGGAGGGCATCCGGTTGCACGACGGGTCGCTTGCGCCCTTTCTTACGCTTTGCAATCTCTCTACCGCCGATCTCGACCGCGACGCCGCCGGCGCGCGTAAAAGGCTCGAAGAGGCCGGCGCGCATTATCGGAAGGCCAAGGAGGCGCATGATAGCGCCGCCGCGCGGCTTATCGAGCTGAGGCCGCAAATCGCAGCCTTCGAGGCGGAGACGCGTTCGCTCGCCGATCAGGCGAAGGCTGCGGTGGCGGAGCATCTTGCGCGCGCCGCAGACCTCGCCAAATCGCAGCAGGAGCGCGGCGCGCTGCTCGGCGGCGAAGCCACCGCAGCCCACCGCGCGCGTTTCGAGGAACAGCACAAGACCACGCGCGGAACGCATGAGGCGATGCGCGAGGCGCTGTCGGCGGCCGATAAGGCGAAAGCCGCGAGCGATGAACGCAACGCCGGCGCCGCGCGCGACGTCTCGGCGGCGCAAACCGCTTCGGTGGCGGCGCGCGCGGCTTTTGGCGAAGCGCTCGCAGCGGCGGGGCTTGCCGAAGAGGACGCCACACGGCTTCTTGCGTTCTCGCGCGAGGAGACGGCGGCGATGCGGCTCGTCGTCGAAAACGCGCAATCGGCGCTCCACGCAGTGGAAGCGACTCTCGCGCAACGGCGCCGCGATCTTGCCGAAGCCGAGGCCGTTGCGCCGATCGACGTGGCCCGCGACACTCTCGCCGCACGCCAGGCGGAATTGGCGCAGGCGCTCGACGCCCTTTCTGCGCGGCTAGGCGCCTTGCAGGAGCGACTTGCGCGCGACGATGAGGCGCGCAGCCGCGCGCGCAGCCTGTCGGAAGAGATCGCGGCGGCGCAGACCAATCGCAGGATTTGGGACGAGATCAACGCCGCGATCGGCTCGAAGGAAGGCGACAAATTCCGCCGCTTCGCGCAGAGCGTGACGCTCGAACAGCTCGTCGCGCTCGCCAATCGTCGCCTGTCCTTGCTCTCGCCGCGCTATCGGCTGGAGCGCGCCGGCGAGATTGGATCGCTCGGGCTTCAGATCGTCGATCGCGATCTTGGCGACGAGCGGCGCTCGACGCGCTCGCTGTCCGGCGGCGAACGCTTCCTTGCGTCGCTCGCCCTGGCGCTCGCGCTCGCGGGATTGGAGGGCCGGGATTCCTTCGTCGATACGCTATTCATCGACGAAGGCTTCGGCGCGCTCGATGCGGCGACGCTCGACGTCGCGATCGACGCGCTCGAAAATCTGCAAGGGCAGGGGCGCAAGGTCGGCGTCATCAGCCACGTCGAATCGATGCAGGCGCGAATCGCGACGAAAATCTGCGTCGAGCGGCGCGGCGGCGGCGTCAGCGCGGTTCGGCTGCGCGCGCCGGGCTTTGCGTAAAGCTATTCGCGGACCGACCAATGCGGCCACGCCTGCTCATTTGGTCAATCTGGGGGCGCCGCTGTAATTATTGTTCGAGGCGCAGGTCGTTTGGATGCTGAAGAAAACGTCCTGGTTCGACCAACTCCCGCCGGTCAACGAGCCGGCATAGGGCGTATCCTCCCAGGCGTGGGTGTTGGTCGCCGTCGTCTCGCCTTTGGCGCAGGGCAAAAGCTGCATGATCGAGGGCGCGGTCGTGGTCGAATACATGTTGACGCCATTGACGAAGAGATTGCGCGATTGGCCGGCGTCCGAAGTGCTGTAAACGACAGGCGACGCCGTCTTCGTATAGGTCTTGCGGGAAACTTTCGTTCCGGACGTCACGCAGGCGTAATTCCTGGTCGACGACGATTGGGAGGTGGTCGGCGCCATTCCCGGGCCGCAACCGTCCGTGTAAACCGTCATGGTCAGATAGGCGTTGTCGTAATTCGAGCCGAGCGAAATCGACGTATTCACAGGCCCGGTGACCATATCGCCGCCCGACAGGAATTCGGCGGTCGTCGTTCCGGTCCCGCGGCCGCTCTGGCCGCCCAGGTCGACCGGCTGATAGACGTATGACGCGAGAAGCGTGTCGCTGGATGCGCCGACCGTATGAACATAGAGGTCGACTTCTTTCCAGTACCAGCCATAGGCGCCGGTCAGTGTGAAGATAAGAGTCGACGGCGTGCGCGCGGTCTGATTTGTCGCCGTCGCAGTGGCCCGGATCGGAATCGAGTCGATATAGGCGAGCTGCAGAAAGGTCGTCGGCACTTTCGCGTCGGCCGTGCCGGTGATCGAGCCGTCGGCGTTCTTCGTCCAGGAGACGGTCGCGTTTTTCAGCAGCGAGGCGTCGGGTTGGTTCGTGAGATGTATCGTGGCGGCGGTCGATTGATTTGCCGTCGCCGCCAGGGTCGCCGTATCGAGCGCCTGTTGAAGCTCCGATTTCGCGCGATCGACTCGCATGAAGTCGACGCCGGCGCCAACGAACAACATGATCGGCAAGAGCGCCATGGCGAAAAGAACTGCCACAACGCCGTCGTCCTCGCGCTGCATGGCGTGGACGAGCAGTCGAATCCTGCCCGAGTAATGGGAGAAGCCCCGAGTCCGCATCATGCGTCTCTCGTTTAGTTATGTAGTGATGCGGTATTACTCCTCAGTCGTTGACAAACCCTTCAGAGAATATTCCGGCCTCGCATCAAAATTCGGATAATTGGCGCAGCCGGCCCCCGACGCGCGATTGCGCCGTTTGCGGAATTTTCTGAATAAATACTTGTTAAATTAAAGCAATTTGTAATTGATGGCTTTCAGTCCCAGCGTAAGACTGGAGACGAGGAGCGCGGCGGCGGCGAAATAGCTCGCGCCGGAGAAAAAATCGATCGACAGCGAGAAGGCGAAAATCTGCGAGAAGATCAGCGGGCCGGTCATGCCCGAGACGCCGCGCAGACTGCCGAGCGCGCCTTGCAGCCGGCCTTGCTCCGAAGAGCCGGCAAGCCGCGTCGCCAGGCCTTGGAAAGACGGATTGGCCATGCCCCAGAGCGCCACCAACGGCGCCCCCGCCATGAAGCCCAGGCCCGTCGGCGCGAAGGCGAAGGCGAGAAAGCCGAGAGCGCCGGAGACAAGCGCAATGGTCAGCGTCACTTTTTCGCCGAGCCGCGCCACCGCGGGCCGCACCAGCCCGCCGGAGACGATGGTTTGCGACACGCCGACAATTGCAAGCGCCCAACCCGTGTCGGCCACGTCCCAATGATAGCGCTGCTGCGTATAGAGCACGAAAAGCGCCGGCAGCGATTCATGCGCGAGATAGGACAGGAAGAGCGCGCCGGACAGCAGCGTCAGCGCGCGATCACGCCGCAGGAAATCGAGCGAGCCGGCCACATTGGCGCTGCGCCAGACAATGCCGGTCGTGCGCTTTTCGGGCGGCAGAGATTCAGGGAGGATGAAATAGCCGTAAAGCGCATTGGCGAGGCTGAACGCCGCCGCGGCCCAGAACGGAAAGCGCAGATCATACGCGCCGAGCGCGCCGCCGATCGCCGGGCCGAGAACGAAGCCCAGGCCGAAGGCGGCCCCGATGAGGCCGAAACGGCCCGCGCGTTTCTCCGGCGGGGTGATGTCCGCGATATAGGCGTTGGCGGTCGAGACGCTCGCCGCCGTGGCTCCGGAGATCAGCCGCCCAATGAGGAGAAACGGCAGCGAGGGCGCGAGCGCCATGAAGATATAGTCGAGGCCGAGACCTAGGTTGGAGGCCAGCACGACCGGGCGGCGGCCGAAATGATCGGACAGGGCGCCGAGCACGGGCTGGAAGAAGAACTGCATCGCCGCCCAGGCCAAGCCGAAGAGGCCGACGATTCGCGCCGCCGAGCCCAGATCCCCGCCCTCGAACTGCACGATCAGCTTCGGCAGCACCGGGATGATGACGCCCAGAGCCAGCATATCCAGCGCGACGGTGACGAGGATGAAGATGAACGCCGCCTCACGACGAGGCTGTTGCGCGGGGGTCATCTGTGGCCTTGCAGTTAGGAAAAGTCGGCCTTTCCGATAGCGGCAACGCGACCGCGCGGCAAGGCGGTGATTTGGGCGAGGCCAGGACAAGCTATGGTTAATATCGTGGCGGAGTGTGGCCGTTATGCCACGCGAATCAGGCCTGTAAATGCTAAAACTGTGGCATTGGGGCCACAGTTGCGTTCGCGCCTCCTGTCACAGTTTGCGTTCTATGAAAATTGTCACGCCATTGTCATCGACGGGCGGCTTCACTCGCCCCCGGAAGTTAACGAAGGGGGTTCCTTATGAAACTTGGTGTTGGACGGGCCGCATTTGCCGCCGCGGCGTTCGGTCTTTTCGCGGGGGTGGCGGCCTCTCCGGCCGCGGCCGACACGGCTTCGGAAATCCGCGCGTTGAAAGCGCGCCTCAACAAGCTCGAATCCGAAGAGGCGGCCGCGAAACGCGCCGCCAAGGCGGAAGCGCAGCGCGCACATGCCGCGCCGGCTGTGGCGCATGCGCCGGAGGCGCCGAAGCACTGGTACGAGAAGCTCAGCATCCGCGGCTACACGCAGATGCGCTACAACGACACGATCAACGCGGACAATTGGAACAATGTCTACAGCCCGCATGATCGCTCGGTGGGCCCGCGCAGGAACTTCCTGCTCCGTCGCGCGCGCCTGATCGTCAGCGGCGACGTCTCCAGCCATCTGTATCTCTACGTTCAGTTCGACCTCGCCTCCGCGCCGTCGGGCACGTTCAGCAACAGCTTCACGGCGGGGACCAACCCCTCCTACGCCCTGTACAATCCCCAGATCGGCATCTACGGCAACTCGGCGGGTAATTTCGCCCAGATGCGCGACGCCTACGCCGATATTTCGATCGACGAGAAGAAGGAATTCCGTTTCCGCGTCGGTCAGTCGAAGATCCCCTACGGCTTCGAAAACATGCAGTCGTCGCAGAACCGCCTCGCGCTGGACCGCGCCGATGCGATCAATAGCTGCTGCAAGGACGAGCGCGATCTCGGCATCTTCTTCTACTATACGCCCGAGCATATGCGTCATCTCTTCCGCGACCTTGTGAGGAACAACCTCAAGGGCACGGGCGACTATGGCATGGTCGCTTTGGGCGTCTATAACGGCCAGGGCGCGAACCGCATCGAGCTGAACAATGGCGTCCACATCGTCGGCCGCTTCACCTATCCTTACGTCTTCGCGAACGGTCAGATCGTCGAAGCCTCGATCCAGGGCTACACCGGCCGCTACATGCCGACGACGTCCGCGATCACCCCGTCCCTCGGCATGGCCACCAATTGGGCCGGCTACCGTCCTGTCGGCTTCCCTGGCGCCGGCGTGCCTTTCGTCAATGCGCCCGGCTATTTCGACGGCACCCGGAATCTCGTGCTCGGCAATTATCCCGGCGCGAACGCCTGGGGCTGGAGCTGCGTCAATGGCTGCCAGGGCGTCAAGGACGATCGCGTCGCCGTCACCGGCGTGATCTATCCCCAGCCCTTCGGTCTGCGCGCCGAATGGAACTGGGGCCGCGGCCCCGCTCTCGATCCGACGCAGACCTATATCCGCTCGGCCGGCCTGAACGGCGGCTATGTCGAGGCGACCTATAAGTATGACGACAAGGAGTTCGGCCTCGGCACCTTCTTCCCCTTCTTTAAGTGGCAGTATTTCAACGGCGGCTGGAAGACCGAAACCAACGCTCCGTCGGCCCGCACCTATGAATGGGACGTCGGCGTCGAGTGGCAGCCGCTGCCGGAGGTCGAGGTGACGGCGGTCTATTCGAATATGAACCGCACCAACACCGGCGCGGCGCCCTACCGCCAGTTCCACGCCGACTTGCTGCGCATGCAGCTTCAGTGGAACTACTGAGCGAAATTCGATACGCTCCACAAACAAAAGGAACGTCCCCGGTTTTCCGGGGGCGTTCCTATCTCTTTATAGCGTGAAAAAAGGGTTCGCATGCGAAAGCGCATTGGCTCATTCCTGATCCTGCTCGCCGCCACAATCGCGGCTAGTTCAGCTCGCGCCGACGCTTACGAGGACGTGACCGCCGCGACAAGCAAGGGCGACTACGCGGCTGCGGTAAAAATCCTCAAACCGCTGGCCGAGAAAGGCGAAGCGCGGGCGATGTCCGAGCTCGGCCCGATCTACCTTATGGGCAAGGGCGTCCCGGTCGACCACAAGGAAGCGATCAAGTGGATCAGGCAGGCTGCCGAAAAGGGTGACGCGGCGGCTCAGGCCAATCTGGGCACGATGTATCTCGATGGCCACATACTGAAGCAGGACTATGCGGAAGCGATGAAGTGGAGCCTGCTCGCGGCGGGCAAGGGCGTCGCGGCGGCGCAGGCAAATATCGCCAGCATGTATTATGACGGCTCCGGGGTCGGGCAGGATTATAAGGAAGCCGCGAAATGGATGCGCCTCGCCGCGAAGCAGGGAGACGCCGAATCGCAGGTCAATCTCGGAACCATGTATGTGGCGGGTCAAGGTTTGGATCGTGACCTGCTGCGCGGTTACATGTGGACCGCGATCGGCCTCGAACCTTTGTCCATGCCGCCCGACCAGAAAAAGGAAATGCAGGAGTTATCCTCGCAGCTCCTCTCTGAGCCGGATCTCGCCAAGGCCAAAGAGATGGTCAAGAAGTGCAAGGAATCGCAATTCAAGAATTGCGATTGACGATGAGCCTGAACGGCGCGTCGGCAAAGCCGCGCCGTAAAGGGCGGCGCGGCTTTTTTTGTCGTGGTTTTTTTCTAGGCTTTTATTTCGGGCGCGGCGCGATTCTTTCCCGCCGCCAATTTTGAACGATTGAAGCGGCTGAACGCGCGCCAGGCGCCTCCCTCTGAATCTCGACGACAGCGTCTTCGGTCCCGATCTCTCGCTATCGGGAGCGCTCGCAAGCTCTGGTTTCTTGCGAGAGGCTGATCGACGAGGATTGTTTCAGCCCCGTTCAGCCAAGTCCACCACCACGCCCCTACGGCGATAGGCTTTTTGCCCGTTCTTCGCGCCTTTAGACAGCGGGCTCGACCCAAGGCGGGCGGATCAGACCGTCGGCTCCTTTCGCCGCGACCCATCCACTGCGCAAAGCGCGAGGTTGAGAATGGGATGCTGATATTTCTGCCATATGTCCAATAGATTTCTTGCATTGCCAATCAGCGATTATATGTTTCTCAAATACAGTAATGTTTCGAGGTGACGACTGGCGTGTTTCAGATTCACTGGAAGTATGTCGTAATATTATTAGTTGACACCATGTAGAAATATTCAGAAATGTGTCCGAACTGTGTTGCAAAATGGCAACGATATTTGTGAATAACTATCTATAGCGCAGCTAATACTTAGAATGTCATGGATATGTCATAGGATGTATCGACTATGCCTCAGCCTAAAAAATAGGCACAATCGGAGTGCGGGCTGGAGAAATTCGGACATGATCAAGAAATATGCAGTTTGCGGCGCAGCGCTCGGCGCGCTTCTATCCTCGTCGGGAGCCTTCGGGGCCGCCGACCCGGGGTCGATCGAAAAGCGCATGAAAGCTCTGGAGGCGGAGATGGCCAAGCTGCGTAAGGAAGCGAAGGAGGCCAAAGCCGCGGCCGCCGCCAAATCCAACGTCGCCAACCTTTCGCACAAAGGCGATGTCCACGCGCCGCCGCCGGTGTTCGTAAGCTTCAAGAACGGTCTCTTCGTCGAGACCGAAGACAAGGCTTACAGCTTCAAGGTTGGCGGCCGCATCATGGTGGACGGCGGCGGCATCTCCCAGCCGTTGAACGGCTTCTCGAACCAGGTCGGCGTTCGCCAGATCCGTCTCGAGGTCGAAGGCAAGGCCGCCCAAGTCTGGTTCTACAAACTGCAGTACGACTTCTCCGGCACTGGTCAGGTCACCGGCAACAATCAAGTGCTCGGTGGAATGCGCGATGTGTATTTCGGCATCCAGCATCCGGCCCTGTCGGTTCCTTTCGCGAAGGACCCGCTCTTCGTGATGGTCGGGAATCACTTCGAGCCTTTCAGCCTCGAGTCGACCTCTTCTTCTAAATTCCGCACGTTCATCGAGCGCGCGATGGCGGTGGAAGGCATCGCCCCGAACCGTCACCTCGGCATTTCGGTGGGCGGTTACGGCGACAACTGGACCGGCCGTATTGGCGTCTTCTCCACATCGATGGAAGACGCCTCCTACACGCCGGGCCAGAACACGCCGTCGAGATGGGGCATTCCGAAGGCCGCTGGCTGGGTCTCCACGGGCGGAGCCCAATATGTCGACGTCGCTGGCCGCTTCACTTATGCGCCGATCAAGGACGAGCACAATCTGCTGCACTTTGGCGTGTCGGGCCGCTACCACAGCCCGAACGACGCCACCGGCGCCAACGACGATCGAGTTCTGCGTCTCGGCAATCGCCTGCGCTCGGAGGCGACCGTGCTCGGCCAGGGCCTTCTGGGCACGCCGGATATGTCCTGTGGCTCCTACGCCAACGGCGGCCTGTTCGGGGGCATCCCGTTCAGCGCGGTGGCCGGGCACTGCACCAAGCATGTCACGAGCTACGGCTTCGAGCTCGCGGGCGCCTATGGGCCGTTCGACATGCAGGCCGAATATATCGCAACGGATTATACGCGCGACAACAACAAAATCCTGCAAGCTCGCGCCTCGGGCGTGTTCGCTCCGGGCGGGTCGAGCTCTCACTTTGGCGGCTACTATATCTACGGCCAGTATTGGGTGACGGGCGAAGAGCGCGCCCAAGCCTACAGCACCTCCGATAAGTCGGGCGCGAATTTCTTCGAGCCGAAAATCAAGAACCCCTTGAGCGCGGGGGGCTTTGGCGCGTTCAGCCTGGCCGGGCGCTACAGCTCGGTCAATCTGAACAGCGGGCCTTACTCCGGTTCGGGCCTCGCGAATATGCTCGCCTACACGACTTATGTGCAGCCGAGCGCCGCCACGACCGCCGCAATCGTCAACTCCGGCGTCTATGGCGGCCGTCAGGAGAACGTCACGACGGGCTTCAACTGGTATCCGGACAAGGGCGTGCATCTCCAGTTCAACTGGACGCATGTTCTCCACGTCTCGGCGCCGCTCAACGATTACAACATCGTCGGCGCCCCGATGCCGGGCCGTCAGGGCTTCTACTACAATGGCGCGCATCCCGACCTCTTCGAGGCGCGCGCGCAGGTCTACTGGTAAGAGTTCGCGCAAGAAGACCGTCCCGCGCCTCGCGCGGGGCGGTTTTTTCGGGGCGCGGAAAAGAGGCCGTGGCTCTGCGCTATTCGCACCACATGCGCATGAGACTTGCCGCGTTCTTCAGCAGCAGGTCGACCAATTCGTCACGTCCATGTCGCGCGACGTAAGAGCGGTGAACGACATTGAGCTCGCGGAGAACCGTGCGCCGCTGTTCGTCCCGCACCCGGCTTTCGATCCAGCCGACGCATGCGAGGCGGCTGCCCCGAGTGACTGGCGTCACGCGGTGAATCAACCCGGTCGAATAGAGGAACAGGCTGCCGATCGCGGGCTTGACTTTCAAGAGACCGTGCTCTTGCTCTAGCACCAATTCGCCGCCGTCGTAATTGGCGTGATCTTCGAGAAACAAGGTGAACGAGAGATCGCACCTGTAGTTGTTCATGATCGGCGCGTCGGTGTGGTTGCCGTATTCCATCCCTACGTCGTAGCGGTTGACGCTCATCGCGGCGATGCGTTTGGGAATGGCGTAAAGCTCTACCTCTTCGTGGGTCATCAACCTCGAAGCGATGTCGTCGAGAATCCTGCTACCTTTCTCGCGGTCCATTTGCAGATTGTTTTTGACGCGCGCCGCAAGGCCGGTGGCCGTCGACGAGCCGGCATTGAAGGGCGTATCGACGATCTTCCTACGCAGACGTTCGGCGCTGTCCCGGTCCAAGAAATTGTCGATGAGCAGCACGGGAAAATCCTTTGAGTGGATCGAGCGAATTAATCGCGCTACTTCCGGGTCGCTCGACGACGCAGGCCCGGCAAAGACGACCGCGCCCGAGAGGAGGCGATGACGCAGGCTTTCTGAATGGCTGGCGGAGGCATGATCGAAAGGGAGCGCCCGGCACAAACTGGCGGAGCCGTGCCGGGCGCTGGGGGTCGGCCGCGGATGGAGACCGGCCGACGCGACGCAATTATACCCGGGGCGTCTTGGACTCTGTTTCTGAAGCATTGCTGCTCTGCGTCAGACGGGCCCATTGACCAGCGGCGCTTCTTCTTATACGAGATTGAAAGCTGCGCCGCAGCATGAGGCGCTCCAGCCGCGTATAGCCGACGTCACTCTCAGTTGCGTCGGGCCCGCTGTCGAGCCTCCCCACGCATCAATCGACGGCCCGATACGCGGGGCAAGTCTCCCTTTTTTCCGGATCGAAACCGCCGCGCCCGCTTTCCGGCCGCGGCTGCGAATCCCTTATGAAAGACGCTCAGTGACCCAATTTGCCGATCTCGGTCTTTCCGAGATTCTTCTTCGCGCCTTGAACCGCGAAGGCTATGAGACCCCGACGTCCATCCAGGCCCAGTCCATTCCCTATCTGCTCCAGGGCCGCGACCTTCTCGGAATTGCCCAGACCGGCACCGGCAAGACGGCGGCCTTCGCTTTACCGATCCTGGAGCGCTTCGCCGCCGACCGGCGCCGTCCTACCCCCTTTACGGCGCGCGCGCTGGTGCTTGCGCCGACGCGCGAGCTCGCGGCCCAGATCGCCGATAGCTTCCGCGCCTATGGGCAATTCATGCGGCCGAGCGTCGGCGTGATCGTCGGCGGCGTATCGCATCGTCCGCAGATCGAGATGCTGTCGCGCGGCCTCGACGTGCTCGTCGCGACGCCCGGCCGGCTTCTCGACCATATTGCGTCGGGGCGCTTCAAGCCGGCGACGACAGAGGTGCTCGTCCTCGACGAGGCCGACCATATGCTCGATCTCGGCTTCGTCGTCCCGATCCGCCAGATCGTGGCGAAGCTCTCCAAGAACCGCCAGACCTTGCTCTTCTCCGCCACCATGCCGAAGGAGATCGCCGGCCTCGCGCAGGACATGCTGAATAACCCCGCGCAAGTGTCGGTGACGCCGGTCGCCACCACCGCCGAGCGCGTCGACCAGCATGTGTTTCTCGTCGACGGCGGCGCTAAACGCGATGTGCTGCTCGAGCTGATGAAGGATACGGACGTCTCTCGCGCCATCGTCTTCACGCGCACCAAGCGCGGCGCCGATCGCGTGGCGCAGCACCTCGAGGCGGCGGGCGTCGGCGCCGAGGCGATCCACGGCAACAAGAGCCAGAACCAGCGCATCCGTGCCCTCGACTCGTTTCGCAAAGGACGCACCCGCGTTCTGGTCGCGACGGATATTGCGGCGCGCGGCATCGACGTCGATGGCGTGACGCATGTCGTCAATTTCGAGCTGCCGGAAGTGCCGGAAGCTTACGTCCACCGCATCGGCCGCACGGCGCGCGGCGGCGCTTCTGGCCGGGCGATTTCCTTGTGCGACAACGGCGAGCGTCCGTTGCTGCGGCAGATCGAGAAGCTGACGCGCCAGTCGCTGCCTTTCACCGACCGCCGCAGCGAGGACCAGCGCCGCGACGACGCCCAACCGCGCCGCGCCCAACCGAGCAATGGCGCCGGGCGAAATGCGTCGCATAAGCATCCGCGCCGCGAAGGCCAGCACGCCGAAGCGCGCCGGCCGGGCGGCGAACGCCAGAACGCGCAGCGTCCGGCGCGGCCAGCCAATGGCCAGAAGCGGCGGGCGCATGGCGGCGGCGGCAATCGCCCGCAATCGCGCGCGCCGCAGGCCTGATAAGAAAGACCATCGCTTTCGCAAAGCCGGCAGCCGCCGGCTTTGCCTTTTCTGAGAGGCTCGGCGTCATTGCGAGGAGCGAAGCGACGAAGCAATCCAGGGCCGTGATGCGGCTCTGGATTGCTTCGCTGCGCTCGCAATGACGGCGGATGGTATTGGCGCTCGCCCGCACGCGCCTTAGATTGAGCATGAGCCAACCGAGAGCGGCGCGCATGCTCTATGACCTTCTCATTATCGGCGGCGGGATCAACGGCTGCGCCATTGCGCGCGACGCGGCGGGGCGGGGGCTTTCGGTGCGCCTCGTCGAGCAGAACGATCTTGCGAGCGGCACGTCGTCGGCCTCGACCAAGCTCATTCACGGCGGCCTGCGCTATCTCGAGCTTTATGAGTTTCGTCTCGTGCATGAAGCGCTGGAGGAGCGCGAGCGTCTGC
Source organism: Methylocystis iwaonis (assembly GCF_027925385.1). Lineage (NCBI taxonomy): Bacteria > Pseudomonadati > Pseudomonadota > Alphaproteobacteria > Hyphomicrobiales > Methylocystaceae > Methylocystis > Methylocystis iwaonis. The sequence goes on along the minus strand of NZ_AP027142.1, from coordinate 2,750,039 downwards.
TCGCCGCCGCGCCGCATATCATCTGGCCGCTGAAATTCGTGCTGCCGTACGAAAAGGGCCTGCGTCCTTTGTGGATGCTGCGGCTCGGCCTCTTTCTCTACGACCATCTCGCGCGCCGCAAACGCCTCGAAGGCTCGCATTTGGCCGCGCTAGGGGACAATGCGCTCGGCGCGCCGCTGCGCGAAACCTATAACGTCGGCTTCACTTACGCCGATTGCTGGGTGGAAGATTCCCGCCTCGTGGCGCTCAACGCACTCGACGCCAAGGAGCGCGGCGCGACGATCAGCGTCGGCGCGCGGCTCGTTCAGGCAAAACGCAAGGGCGCGCATTGGACCGCTAAACTCGATGGCGGCATGGAGATCGAGGCGCGCGCTTTGGTGAATGCGGCGGGACCGTGGGTTTCGCAGGTTATCGAGGGCGCGCTGCATATGCATTCGCGCAAGCATGTGCGGCTGGTGAAGGGCTCGCATCTCGTGACACGCAGGCTCTATGACGGCGACCACGCTTATATTTTGCAGAACCCGGACGGCCGCATCGTCTTCGCCATCCCCTTCGAGCATGCGTTCACGTTGATCGGCACGACCGATGTCGCTTATGAGGGCGCGCCGGGCGAGGTTGCAATCAGCGACGCGGAGACGGACTACCTCCTCGACGCCATCAACCATTTCCTGCGAAAACCAGTCACGCGCGCAGACGTCGTGTGGAGCTATTCGGGGCTGCGGCCCCTTTACGACGATGGGTCTCTCAACGCTTCGGTGGTGACGCGCGACTATGCTTTCGATCTCGACGCGCCGGAAGATGGCGCGCCGGTTTTGTCGATCTTCGGCGGCAAGATCACCACGGCCCGCCGTCTCGCCGAACATGCGCTGGACGAGTTGCGCCGCTTCCTGCCGGCGCATGGCGAGGCATGGACGGCGGGAGCTACGTTCCCCGGGGGCGATATGGAGTTCGACGCCCTTCTCGCGCGGTTGAAGAGCGAGAAGCCTTTTCTCGGCGACGTATTGGCGCGGCGGCTCGCGCGCGCCTATGGGACGCGCGCCGAGCGCATTTTGAAGCACGCGCATGCAATGGCGGATTTAGGACGCGACTTCGGTTGCGGGCTCACCGAGGCGGAAGCGCGTTACTTAATGGAGAATGAGTGGGCGCGCAAAGCCGACGATATTTTGTGGCGGCGTTCTAAGCTCGGGCTGCATATGAGTGCGGAGCAGCAGTTGGGCTTAAGAGAATATATGGGCGCTTAGGCGCTTCCCGGCGATCCAGCGTTGTGAGCCGCCAATACCTCCCCTTTACGGGGAGGTCGGCGGCCAAAGGCCGCCGGGTGGGGCTCGCGCCGCAACAACCGTGGTGGGGCTTTACCCCACCCGACCCCGCTTACGCGGGGCCACCCTCCCCGTAAAGGGGAGGGATTCGCTCGCGCCCCAGCGCATTCACCCCCCAAACGCGGCCTTTCCTTCTGTCACTGAGCGCGCGCCTTCTATTACTGTTTGCGCCAAGCCCGGCGCCGCAACCGCAATGTTCTTGGCGAAGAAATGCGCGAGCGCTTCATAGCGCGCAGCGTTGTGGTCATTTTCGCGACGTTCGGCTTTGGCGGCTTTTTCGAGAAGCGTCGCGCCGCGCGCCAGTGCAAACAGGCGCAGATAAGGCGTCGCGCCCGCAAGGGCCTCGGCCGGCGCTTGCTTCGTCGCGCACAACAGATAGTCGCTGGCTTGTGCGAACGCTTCCACCGCCGCGCCGACCGCGGCGACAGTGCTCTCTCTTGCGATGGCGCGCATGTCGTCGATTTCGCGGTTCAGCGCCGCGCCGCCCGACATCGGCAATTTGCGGCCGACGAGGTCGATCGCCTGAATGCCATTCGTGCCTTCATAGATCGCGCAGATGCGCGCGTCGCGCATAAGCTGGGCGACGCCTGTCTCTTCGATATAGCCCATGCCGCCATGCACCTGCACGGCGAGCGACGTCACCTCATCGCCCATGTCGGTGGAGAAGGCCTTGGCCACAGGCGTCAGTAAGCTCGCGCGCTCTTCCGCTTCCCTGGCGCGGGTGGGGTCCTGGTCGCGATGCGCGCGGTCGAGCGACGCGGCCGTCTCGAAGCAGATCAGACGCGCGGCCGCCGTCAGGCTGGCCATGGTGAGCAGCATGCGAGCGACGTCCGGGTGCTCGATGATCGCGCTTGTCTCCGGCGCGCCCGGCGCACGGCCCTGCTTGCGTTCCTTGGCGTAAGCCAGCGCGGCCTGCGTGGCGCGTTCGGCAAGCGCAACGCCCTGCAGGCCTACCGAAAGCCGGGCGTTGTTCATCATGGTGAACATGCAGGCAAGGCCGTTGTTTTCTTCGCCGATCAGAAAGCCGACGGCGTCCTCATAGACCATGGTGCAGGTCGGCGAGGCGTGGATGCCGAGCTTGTGTTCCACTCCGGCGCAGTGCAGCGCGTTACGCCGCGTGAAGGCGCCTGTTTCATCGGGCAGGAACTTTGGCGCGAGGAAAAGCGAGATGCCCTTCGTTCCGGGCGGCGCATCGGGGAGACGCGCCAGCACGAGATGCACGATGTTGTCGGCGAGATCGTGCTCGCCATAAGTGATGAAGATCTTCTGGCCCGTGAGGCGATAGGAGCCGTCGGCGTTGCGCTCGGCCCGTGTGCGCAGAAGCGCAAGGTCGGAGCCCGCCTGCGGTTCGGTGAGATTCATCGTCCCGGTCCATTCGCCGCTGACGATCCTGGCGAGATAGGTCTCCTTCAGCGCCGCGCTCGCATGCGCCTCCAGCGCCTCGATCGCGCCATGGGAGAGGAGCGGGCACAGGGCGAAGGAGATATTCGCCGCGTTCCAGATTTCCGTGCAGGCTGCGTTGAGAAGCGCCGGGAGGCCAAGCCCGCCGTGATCCGGGTTCCCCGCGATGGCGTTCCAGCCGCCGGCTTGCCAAGCGGCATAGGCCTCGCGCCAGCCGGGGGCGGTGGTCACGGCGCCATCGGCAAATTTGACGCCGGCGCGGTCGCCGGTCCTGTCGAGCGGCAGAAGCTGCCCTTCGGCGAATTTCGCCGCCTCGTTGAGCGTCTGCTCGGCGACGCCGTCGGCGATATCGGCGTAGAGGTCCTCGAGGTCCGCCCCCGCTGCGAGGCGTAGAGAGAAGAGAATATCAGTAAGCGGCGCGCGATAGGTCATCCGGCTCAGCCTCGGGAAAGCGAATCGTCAAACTGAATTTAGCGCCCTCGGGGAGAGCGTGGTCGATAATGACACCCTTACACACCGTCATGGCCGGGCTCGTCCCGGCCATCCACGCCGTGCAGGCGTCAGAACGTGCGGAGCGGATAAGTTTACTGGCATAAACCCCGCCTGTGGGACAGCGCGTCCCGTCATCGGCCGTATCCCTCGGCGTGGATGGCCGGGACAAGCCCGGCCATGACGAGATGCGAGGTCCGACCCGTGAGCGCGCCACCCTCTCCAGCCCGCGCTTTTTCGCCGGCTTTTCCGCGGCGCCGGCAACGCCTATTATGCGGCGAACCTTTCCAACCCACGAGACCCCATGCCCCTCTACGCCTTTCGCTGCCAGGATTGCGCCCATGAATTCGAGACGCTCGCGCGTTTCGAGGAGATCCCCGAGTGCCCCGCTTGCGGCGGCGCGCATGTCGAGCGCCAATTGTCGCTGATCGCCAAGCCCGCGGCGGGCGGCGATGTGGACACAGGCCCGAGCTGCGGCGCCATGTCCGGCGGCGCGCCCTGTCCGAGCTGTCCCGCGCTCGCCGGGTGATGGACGCCGAGGCCCTTCTCGGCGCGCGGCGCATTTTCGTCCCCGCCAATGGGCTGATCTTCGAGGTTTTCGAAGCTGGGGAGGGGGAGCGACTCGCGCTGCTGCTGCATGGCTTCCCCGAAACCGCCGTCATGTGGCGCCATCTGGTCGCGCCGCTCGTCGCCAAGGGCTATCGCGTCTGGGCCGTCAATCAGCGCGGCTATGGCGCCACGAGCCGGCCGAAGGGCAGGAAGCATTATGCGCTTGCGGCCCTCACCGGGGACATCGCGGGCCTTATCGACGCTTCCGGCGCCAAGTCGGTCACGCTGATTTCCCATGATTGGGGCGGCGTCGTCGCCTGGATCGTCGCCATTCGCCGGCTGCGGCCGCTGGAGCGGCTCGTCTTCATCAATATTCCGCACCCGCTCTGCTTCTGGCAGACCTTGCAGCGGAGCCCCCGGCAAAGGCGGAAATCGTTCTATGTCGCCTTGTTCCAGATTCCGGCGCTGCCCGCTTGGCTGCTGTCGGTCGGGCGCGGCTATCTGACGGCGGCGCTGATCCGCAAGGCGGCGCCGCGCCCGGGCGCGATCTGCGACGACGCCATGGACATTTACCGCGACAACGCCGCTGCGCCCGGCGCAATGACGGCCATGCTCAACTGGTATCGCCGCGCCCTGTGGGATGCGCTTGCGGCGCGTGACGAGTTCGCCGCGCGCGTCGAGGCGCCGACGCTGATCGTCTGGGGCCTCCGCGACGTCGCTTTGGACCGGGACTGTCTCGAGGGCACGGAGCGTTACGTCGCCAACCTTCGCATCGAGCGCCTGCCGGGCGTGAGCCATTTCTCGCCCGAAGACGCGCCCGAAAAGCTCGCCACGCTCATAGATGATTTCCTTTAACGCGCATTTCCGCGTGAATAATCTCTAAATGGCCATTTCGCCTGTTGACTTGCCGCGCAGTCGTGAGAATCTCCCCCGCTCCGGACATCCGTCCGAAAATCATCTATCCGCGCGCTCAGCGCAGTTTTCGATCACGGCCGAGGTTGTCGGCCCTCAAAGGAGTAAAGATCCATTCGCAGGCCAATGAAGAGCACCGCGGCGCCGCAAAAAGAAGGCCCGCGCACCAACCGAGAAATTCGCGCCCGTGAAGTGCAGTTGATCGATTCCGAAGGAAAGAATCACGGCGTCGTCCAATTGCTGGACGCGTTAGGCATGGCCGAGCAGGCCGGACTCGATCTCGTCGAGATCGCGCCGAACTCGACGCCGCCGGTCTGCAAGATCCTCGACTACGGCCGTTTCCGCTTCGCCGAGCAGAAGAAGGCCGCCGAGGCCCGCAAGAAGCAGAAGGTGGTCGAGGTCAAGGAAATCAAGCTCCGTCCCGGCATCGACGAGCATGACTACGACGTCAAGATGAAGGCGGTTCAGCGCTTCTTCGAGGAAGGCGACAAGGTCAAGGTGACCCTTCGCTTCCGTGGACGCGAGATCGCGCATCAGGACATCGGCTACCGATTGCTGACGCGCGTGAAGGCCGAGACCGCTCAGATCGCCAAGGTCGAGCTGGAGCCCTCGATGGAAGGGCGGCAGATGGTGATGGTTCTTGCGCCGAAATAGGCGCTGCGCCCGCCGGCGACCCGGCGGGCAGGGGGAGGGGTTGGCAGGCCGATGTCGATTGCGCCGTCCAGGACATTTCTTTCTCGGGCGGCCGCTGGGCTTGTGTCCAGCGCGCTGATGTCGGGCGCTGCGCTAACGCCTGCTGGCGCCCAGCTTGCGCTTCCCGGGGCCGTGGCGCCGACTCCGGAAGGAACGGTGACGTCTCCTGGCGGAAAGTCCAAGAAAAAGCTCAGCAGCGGCGAAATGGGGCAGGCGCGGGGGCCTGTCGTCATGCCCAAGGCCCCTTCCGAGGAGACGATCGTCGGCAAGACGCTGCAGCTCGACGGCGCAGGCGGCGCCATAGAGTTCTCCCGGATCGGTCCGGATCTGGAAGTCGCGAAGCTGACGCTTTCCGGCGATCGCCTGTCGCGCTCGGGCGAGGAATGCCGCGTCGAGATCGCCGGCATGCCCTTGAAACTCACGCGCCGCGACAGCGGCTCCGGGCTGCGCCGCTATCAGCTTCTGTCTCTCCCGGCCTGTCCGTTCACGCTCGACGTGCTGGATGGCGCCATTCTCGTCACCAATGACGGCAAGGCCTGCGAGATCAAGGAAGCGGATTGCCGCGCCGATCCGAGCGGGCTTTGGGGCACGGCGGAGAGGGAGTTCGACCCCAAGAAGGCCGAGGACATGCTCGGCGCCCGCGCCAAGGTCGAAAAAGACGTGCGCGCCGATTTCCGCGAGCTCTACGAGCGCAACAAGAAAGAAAAGCTGGTCCGCAGTTTCGTGGTGAAGGAGCAGGCGGGCTTTTCCTCCTGGCGGGAGGAGGTTTGCCGCTCCTACGCCAAGGAATCCGACTTCGGCTATTGCGCCCTGCGGCTGACGGAGGCGCGCGCCATTGCGCTCGGGGCCCAGCTCGCGAGCGGCGTGAAGCTGCCGGAAGGCTACGCCGAGGCCGCAGCGGCGGAAGAGGCGGCGGCGAAGGCCAAGGGCAAAAAATAAATTAGCTGGTCGAAACAAGCGTTTAGACTGGCTGCGTTTAAGCTGCCGCTAAGGTCTTTCCCTGATCCTGTCGATGAAGACATGGTTTGGGGGCCTGGAAATTGCGCCTATTACAGCTTTACGCCTTGGCGAACAGGCCGTCCGGCTTCGCGGCCTGTCAGCGCGGCACTGTCGCCATTCTCTTCGGCCTAGCGCTTTTTCCCGTGGCGCTCCTGGTGGGCGGCGCCGTCGACTATTCTGCGGCAGTGACGAAGAAGTCGCGATTGCAGGAAGCGCTCGATAAAGGCGTTTTGGCGGCTGCGGCAAAAGGCGCCGCCGATTCTGCGCTCCTCAACCGATATTTGAACGCCAATATGCCTGTCGGGATCAGCGCCATCAGTGCGACGCTTGCCGTCAGTACGGCTGCAAATGGCGCCGTTATCTACGCGTCTGACGCGACCTTTGCTGTTCAGACGGCTTTTCTGAAGATCATCGGGATGAACTCGATCAACGTGGGCGCGCATTCCGAGGCGACGCTTCCGACGCAGATCGTCACCGCGACTTTCAACGCGGTCAGCGCCAAGGGCGCTTTCGCCAAGGACATGTTCCTCTGGACGAAAAACGCTTCTGGGGCCGTCACCTCTAAGCAGACGGTTCTTTCCTACCGTTACGGCGTCTCCGGCTCCGGAACCAACCCGCCGGTCGGGGCTTGGACAGTCACTTTTTCGGTCCCGAAATATTCGACCTATGGCGTCGGAATGGTCGCTTACCAGGACCTGAGTTATCAAGGTGGGCTGATCAATCCGGTCGAGTTCTATAGCGACGTCAACTCGGCCTCTTTTCGTAAAACCGGCAATTGTCAGGATAGCGGCGGCGCCCAGTACAACGTCGAAGACGGCGGCGACAACGACTATCTCGATTTCGTCTACACAATGAAATGCGCGCTCGGCGTGGCGTCCAATAGTGTGGCGCGCCTCTCGAAATAAAGAGGGAGATGCGGGGCGCCGCTCTATCCGCCCCTGCGCATCAGCATGCCCCGCGCGGGATCGTAGGCGATGATTGCGCCGATGAGAAAGACGCTCGTATAGCCTGCGACCGCGAGCAGCGAGACCCAGTCGAGCTGCTGATAAAAGGCGAAGCGGATCAGCTCGACCGCGTGGGTAAACGGATTTGCCTGGCAAGCGTAATAGAGCCAGGGGCTCGAATCCTTCACGCGCCAGAGCGGGTAGAGCGCGGAAGAGGCGAAGAACATCGGGAAGATGACGAAGTTCATCACGCCCGCGAAATTCTCGAGCTGCTTGATGAGCGATGACAGCAGCATGCCGAGCGCGCCGAGCATGAGTCCGCCGAGCGCAAGCGCCGGCAGGACGGTGAGATAGCCCCATTTGGTGGGCGGCTCGATCTCCCAGAAATAAGCAATCAGCAGAAAAGCGTAGACCTGCAGGATCGACACGGCGACGCCGGCGAAAAGCTTGGCGCCGAGCAGGAACCAGCGCGGGAAGGGCGAGACGAGCAGCGTGCGCATATTGCCCATCTCACGGTCGTAGACCATGGAGAGCGACGACTGCATGCCGTTGAAAAGCTGGATCATCGCCATGAGGCCAGGCGCGATATAGACCTCGTAGAGCACATAGGTCTCGTAGGGCGGGATGATGGAGACGCCGAGCACCTGCCGGAAACCCGCCGCGAAGATGAAGAGCCAAACGAGCGGCCGCACCAGCGCCGAGACGAAGCGCTCGCGCTGATGCAAAAAGCGAAGCCCCTCGCGCCAGACGACGCCCCAAAGACAGACGAGATATTGGCGCGGGGTGAAAGAGGAGGCGAGCGTCATTGGCTCCCGACAGCTCATGCCGAAATCCTCTCCACGTCGGCGCCTGTGATCTTCGCGAAGGCCGCCCCGATCTCCGCTGCGCCGCTTTGCGCGACGATCTCTCGCGCCCGTCCGGTCGCCAGCGCTTTGCCCTTGTGCAGGATCACCACCTGATCCTCGGGATCGATCTCGTCGATGAGGTGGGTCGTCCACAAGACCCCGAGCCCCTCGTCGCGGACGAGGCCGCGCACATGGGCAAGAATATCGGCGCGCGCCTTGATGTCGAGGCCGACGGTGGGTTCGTCGAGAAGCAGAAGGCGCGGTTTGTGCAGCAAAGCGCGGGCGATCTCGATGCGGCGCATCTGCCCGCCCGAGAGCGCGCGGGCCTTGTCATTGGCGCGCTCCGCAAGGCCGGCGCGCGTCAACGCCTCTTGCCCTAAGCGGCGGGCTTCGAAGGGCCCGATGCCGTGCAACGCCGCGTGATAGACGAGGTTCTGCATCAGGCTCAATTCAAGATCGAGCGTGCGCGCCTGAAACACGACGCCGAGCCGCCGCAGCGCCGCGCCAGGGCTGCGCATGACGTCTGCGCCGAAAATCTCGATCTGGCCCTGCCGCGCCGCATAAAGCCGCGTGACGAGGGAGAAAAGCGTGCTTTTACCTGCGCCGTTGAGGCCGAGCAGCACGGTGAAGCTGCCGGGCGCGACAGTGAAGCTCACATCGTCGAGCGCCTTGCGGGCGCCATAGGCGTGCGAAAGATGGCGGATGGCGAGGGCGTCGGTCATTGCGGCGCTGTGTTGCAGGCGAGCCTGAAGGCGCGCGGTCCGGACCGCGCGCCTTCAGGCGCGCATCGGCGATAATCAAGCAGCGCCGGCGCCATCATTGCGGCGCCACCACCACGCCCCAGGGGAAGGAGCCGACCGGAATAGACTTCACCACTTTAAGGCTCGCCACGTCGATCACCGACACGTCGTTCGACACGCCATTCGCGGTGAGCAGATATTTTTCGTCCGGCGTGAAGGCGAGGTGCCAGACGCGCTGGCCGACGAGCAGATACTTTTCGATCTTCTTGGACTCAGCGTCGATTACCGCCACGCGGTTCGCGGGGCCCAGTGCGACAAAGGCGCGCTTGCCGTCCTTGGTGATCGAAATGCCGATCGGCTGGATCGCCTCCTTCGACATTCCGGGAATCTCGAAACTGATCTTCTGCTTCAATTCGCGCTTGTTGGGATCGATCACCGCCACCGTGCCGCCAACCTCCGACGACACCCAAAGCTCGGAGCCGTCCTTCTTGAATTCGGCGAAGCGCGGGCGGTTGTCGACGAGGATGTTGGCGACGATTTCCTTGGTCTGCGTATCGATCAGATGCGCCATATTCGTCGTCTCCGACGTATTGACGAGGAGCTTGCCGTCCGGGCTGACCGCCATGCCTTCCGGCTCGACGCCGACGGGAATGTCGCCCACCTGCTCCTTGCGTTTCACGTCGATAAGCGTGACGAGATTATCATTCTCGTTGGAGACGTAGATCATGTCGCCCTTGGGGCTGAGCACGAGCAGCTCCGGGTCCGGGCCGGAAGGGAGCTTGCCCGTGAGCTTTAAGGTTTTGGTGTCGAGCACCTGAATGGCGTCGTCGTCGCCGGCGCAGATGAAGAGCTCGGAACCGTCCTTGTTCAGCTCGATGCCGCGCGGGCGACGGCCGACTTTCACGGTCGCCGTCGCTTCCAGCTTCTCCGTGTCGATGACGGTGATGGAGTTGCCTTTTTCATTGCTGACGAACGCCGTGTAGGCGTGGGTTTGGGCGGGGAGGAGAACGCCGCAGAGGAGCGCCGCTCGCAGCAGCCCCCTCCCCAGCCCTCCCCCGCTTCGCGGGAGAGGGAGCAGATCGCGGTCTCCATAAAAAAAGCGGCTCTTGGGCGTGAGTGTTCCCTCTCCCGCGCAGCGGGGGAGGGGCAGGGAGGGGGCCTTCTTCATTTTAACCTGCACTTCGTTTCGGGCTGATCGAGCCCCAGCGTATCGAGTTCGCTCACCTGATGCAGGAAGCCTTCCTGCGGCGAGACGGAGACGGTGATGCGGCCGTCCGACAGCAGGATCGGCTGGCGCAATTGCTGGTTCCAGGGACGCAGCGTCTGACGCACGCCCTTGAAGGCGGCGATGGAGAAATCCTTGCCGAGCATAAACGCGCGCAGTCTGTCGGGCGCGTTGGAATTGGTGCGCGTCGCCGCTTCGCCGATCATGCGCATGGCGAGCCAGGCGGCGTTGTCGCGCGCGTTCATGAGACGGCGATAGGTCATCATGAAACGGTTCTGCAATTGCTGGGCGCCCCATTGTTCATGGGCGGGGTCCCAATTGGTGGGATAGAGGCCGGCCGAGCCCGCGACAGGGCGCGGGTCCCATGTGCGATAGGGGAGATAGCCCGCGAAAACCTCGCTCTCATCCACGGCGACAAGCGCGTCATAGGCGGGCGCATTCTGGGTCAGGACGGGCATTTGCCGTTGCGTCTGAACCGAGCCCGAGTCGCTGCGCCGCCCGCCGCCGGTGTCTTCATAGAGGCGCTCTTCGACGATCTTGGCGCCGAACTTCTTGGCCGCGCGGCGATAGGCCTGCGCGAGCAATTCATCATTGGCGTGCGAGCCCTTGATGAGCAGCCATTTGCGCCACTGTTTCCAGACGAGATATTGCGCGAGCCCGTCCGCCAGCATGGCGCGCGTCGGCGTGACATGCACGACATTGGCGCGGCAGTCTTCCTCGCGAAGCCGATCGTCGGGCGCCGACACGTTGAAGAGCAACGCGCCCTTCGTCTTGGCGCGCTCGCTCGCCGCAAGAAGACGATCGGGCGAGAGATCGGCAATGATGAGAAGCGCGCCCTTGTCGACGAGCGCGTCGATCGCCGCCGAGGCATCGGCGCCGTCGTCGAGCTTCTCGTCGATCGCTTCAAAGGTTTGATGCGTGAATTTGCCGGTGGTGTTGTTGTCGACCGCGCCCATCAGCGCGCCGGCGAGCGTGTCGTCGGCGGCGGGAATGTCGAGGATGGAGAGGGTCTCGCGCGAGTGCGGCTCGCGCAGCACGCCGACCTTGATATCGAGCGTCTCGGCGCGCGCGGGGGCGGCGGCGAGCATGAGGCAGAAAGCGGCGGCGAGGCGTTTCATGGCCTTCTACATGGCCGGATCGGCGGGAGGGATCAAGTTGTAAGAACGCGGTCCATCATTCGCGCCCTTGGTGTTCGCGCCCTTGGAGAATGCGAGGCAATCGGGAATCCGGAGCAAAGCCTGACACCTTTTCCGGTTGAACAGCTCGCATTGGGGAATGTCATTCCCGGCGGGCTGAAAGCCCGACCGGGAATCCAGAGCCACAAAAGCGCTGGTTCGGCTCTGGATTCCCGATCGCTCGCTTAAGCGAGCGTCGGGAATGACAGCCGGAAAGCCGGGATCAGCGGACGACGCGCAGCAGCGCCTTGCCTTGCTTGGATGCGAATTCCTTGTCGTCCAGCGTCCCTTCATTGTCGCCGTCGGCTTCCTTGAAGAGCTTGCCGACGACGGCCAGATATTCGTCCTTGCTCAGCGTGCCGTCATTGTCGGGGTCAGCCGCTTTGAATTCCTTTTTGGAGAGGCGGCCCTGAAGCTCCTTGGGCTCGATGGTGCCGTCATTGTCCTTGTCGAGCTTGGTGAAAAGCGCCTCGGCGGATTTGTTCGCCTCGTTCACGTCGACCGTGCCGTCGTTGTCCGTATCGAGCGAGGCGACCGGCGGGGCCTTTTTGGCCAGCGCGGGCGCGACCGGGGCGACGAGCAGCCCGGCAAGCGCCAGCGCACAGAACACAAACGTCTTTTTCATATCGATCTCCAAAGTTGGCGCCGAAGCAGCGCTAAAATAGGCGCCCGGGAGCCCGGGCGCCAGCGCCGCCGGTTAAAAGGAGATCTTCACGCCGCCAAAGAGGCCGAGCGGCGGTCCGAGCGAAACCATCTTCGGATTCGACAAGGGCAGGAAGGAAATCGCCGCCGTATCGTAGAAAACGCCGAAGCTGCGCGACCGCACATTGGCGACGTTTTCGATGAGCCCGTAGAATTGCAGATTCGGCGTCGCCTGCCAGGACGTGCGTAAATTGATCAGCGCATAGGGCGAGAGCGTGCCGAAGGCGTTGATTTCGTCCTCGCGCAGCCAGCCCCCCGTCGAATAGACGACATCGCCCCCGATTCGCCATTGCGGCGTCACGGCGTAATCCGCGCCCGCCTTCAGGCGGTGGCGCGGGATCGAGGACATGTTTGCGCCGGGCGTGATCATCACGCTGCCATTGCCGAAGGCCGCCGCCAGCGGATTGTTCGGCGCGCCGAGCAGGATCGTCGACTGGAAGGTGGCGTCGGTCAACGTATAGCTGAGCCAGGCGCTGAGCCTTTCGTCGGCGTAGCGCAGCGAGGCTTCGACGCCCTGGCGCAAGGTCGTCCCGGCGTTGGTGAAATAGCCGCGCCCGCCGACCTGGGTTGGGACGCTCAGAATGTCGTTGAAATTATAGGTGCGATAGAGCCCCGCGCTCCAGGTGAGCTCGCCGGGGAGATAATCCGCCGCCCACGGAATGATCGCAGGAAGCGCGACATTGCCGCGCAGGCCCGTCTCGATCGTATGCGACACCACTTGTTTCAGCGGCGGATCGGCGACAAGGAAATTGTCGATGAGACAGGGACGGTTCGGGTCGGCGCAGGCGAGCTCGAGCGGCGTCGGCGCGCGATTGGCCTCCGAATAGCTGGCGTAGGCCGAGACATTCGGCAGGATTTTATAGGTGAGGCCGGCAACAGGATTGATGCGCGTATAGACCCCCGAGCCGTTGATCTGCGTCCCGCGCATATCATAAAGCGAAATGCCGGCGCGATTGAAGCGCGCGCCCGCGGTCGCCGAGAGCTTGTCGGTGATGTCGAGCGTGTCGAGCGCATAGACGCCGAGATAGTCGTTCGAGGCGCGCACCGAAACGCTCGAAATGCTGCTCCCGGGTTCTTCCACGACCGGGCCGGTGATCCCGACGACGAGGTTCGGTTGAATGACGCCGAGCGTCTCATTCGCCGAAAAGGCCGTCCAGCCGTGATCATAGCTGACGCCGAAAGTGATCTTATTGTGGAAGCCGAAATAAATATCGTCGTTTGTGGCCTGGACGGTGCCGCCGATGGTGCGTGAGCGAGTCCAGGTGTTGTCGATCACGCCGAGCGATGCGGCGCCGCCGAAATAGTCGGGAAGCCGCGTGTCCTCGCCCTCGCCGTTGCACAGCGTTGCTTCGCCGCAGGAATTGAACTCGGTGGTGTTGCCGTCGACGCGCGCTTGATCGAAGGCGCGGAAGTGAACGTCGCCGAAAAGCTTCCAATGCTCGTTGGGCGCGATGTTGCCGTTGATGTCGTACATCGCCAGCGTGTTCTTATAGGTTTGCGGCGTCGTATAGGCTGCGCCCGGATCGATGTTCGTCAGCTCGACGGGCGCCGGGCCGCTGGCGCCAAAGCGGTTCTGCGCCACCGTGACATTGGCGTGGATTTCGCCGCTCTCGCCGCGATAGCCGACGTCGCCGTAAAGCCGCTTGACGTGCGAGCCGGAGAAATGGCGATAGCCGTTATCGCCCGCGGCCTCCATGGCGAGGTAGCTCGCAAAGGCTCCTTTTTGGACGCCATATTGCATCGAGGCCTGACGGCGCGCCCAGCTACCGGTGCGGGCGTCGAGTTCGAAGCCCTGATAGGTAAAGCCGTTCTTCATATCGACCGTGACCGCGCCGCCGATGGCGTTGAGGCCGAAGAGCGGGTTGCCGGTGACCACCGTTAGGCGGTCGATGGCGATATTCGGGATCAGGTCCCAGTTGACCGCGTCACCCCAGGCTTCGTTGACGCGAATGCCGTTCTGATAGACGGCGAGCCCCTGCGGCGTGCCGGAGATGGGCGAGGCGACAAAGCCGCGGAAGTCGATCTGCGGCTGGAAGGGATTGCCGGCGACGTCGCTGATGATCACGCCCGGCGCCTGGCGCTGAAGCGCGCCGGAGACGTCGAACTGGCGGGTCTGCGCCAGTTCCTTGGAGGAAAGCGTATAGGTCGCCGCCGGAACGGCGTATTTGATAACGACCGGGGAAGCCGCGGGCGTCGCCGAGATCGGGGCGGAAGAGACGCGTGTGGACTGGCCGGCGGCCGGGCGGCTCGGGGCGGTTTGCGCGGTCGCAGGACGCGCGGTCGAGCGCAGCGGTGCGCCGCCGACCTCGATCGTCGGCAAGGAGGTCTGCGCCAAGGCCCCGCCCGGCGCGAGCGCCACCGAGAGAGCGATGAAGGAAATCCGTCTATCCAAAACCATGGCCCCAGTCCGATTTTTGCGAGCATCTTTATTGGGCGGGTTTATATCTCTCAGCCTGCCGCGCCGTCCCGTCGCCAAGACAGTTTAGCGACAATATTCCCGACCTGTTGCGCCTTCGCTACAGGTTTGAAAAATAACGGTTTTACAGGGATGCAGTCCTGCTCTTTTCGGGAGAAAATCCCGGGCCTCTCGGGCCGAGCGGCTCAGCTCCGCGTCTTGTCGGCGGACGCTGCGTCGAGGGGCAATTCGGCGACGAGCCGGGCGCCGCCGTTCGAGCCGTTGTCGAGCCTGAGGGTTCCGCCAAGCGCGGTCACCCGCTCGCTCATGCCGCGCAGCCCGAGTCCGGCAGGCGTGAAAGCGGCCGGAAGCCCCGTCCCGTCGTCGCGGACTTCGACGCGTAGCCGCTGGCCGGCGCGCGCGATCGCGACGGCGATTCGGCTTGCGCCCGAATGTCTGAAGGCGTTGGTGAGCCCTTCCTGGACGACGCGATAGGCTGTGATCGCGGTCGTTTCGTCGAGCTTGGCCCGCGCGCCTTCGAGCGAGAGATCGATGGCGATTTCCGCCCGCGTCTCACGCCAGCCGCGCGCCAGCGCCTCGATGGCGTCGGCGAGGCCCATCTCTTCCAGGGCCGCTGGCCGCAATCTCCCTAAAATGCGCCGGTTCACCTGCTGCAAGGCGGCGATCTGGGCGTCGATCTTGGCGCAGTCTTCCGCCAGTCGCGCCGGGTCGGCGCCAGAGCTTTGCGCCTTGCGCGCCAGGGCGCCGACGCCGGCGCGCACGGTGAAGAGGAAAGGTCCGATCTCGTCGTGCAAGTCGCGCGCGATGGCGCGCCGCTCCTCGTCCTGCACATGGATCATGCGGCGCAGAAGCTGCCGGTTTTCCGAGTCGAGTCGCTGCAAAGTGGCGGCGAGGCTGTCGATGCGCTCGGCGATCATCACGAATTCGCGGGAGCCGTCGGTGGGAACGCGTATCGCATGATCGCCCTGTTCGAGCCGTTGCAACGCGTCCGAAAGTGCGCCGATCGGGGCGAGCGCGCGGGAAACAGCATAGGAGACGAGTGCGAAGGCGATCGCGGCGACGCCGGCCGCGCCGATCGCGAGCCAGACAATTTCCTCCCAGATCTCCGCGATTTCGTCTTGCGAGCTTGCCGCAATTTCGATTGTTCCAAGCGGCGTTGCGACGCGCGTCGGCGCGGGCGCGCGAAACACCAGCGCGCTGAACCAGTCGGGCGCGCGTTTTTCGGCCGCCGGGGTCGATGGCGCGTCGCCTTCCAGTATCACGCGCACATGGCGAAGGCGGCCCGCGTCTTCCATCAGTTCCGCGAGGACGGCGCGTGGATTCTGCGTCGTCGACAGTCGGGGCAGGGTGGCCTGGACGAGTTCGCGCGCGAGTCTGGTCGCGCCCTCGGCCTCGGCGCTGACGCGCGTTCCCGCATGGAGGATCAGAAGGCTTACGCCAAAGCCGAGGCCCGCGATGATGACGCCGCCGATCAGAAGCGAGAGCCGCGCGCGCAACGTCATTTTTCGTAACATGGCCGATTTCCTCCCGCTTTCTCGCCTGCGTCGGGACGAACGCAGGGAGCGGCGACTTTACGAAGGCGCCGCTTACGGTCAATCTTGACGCAGTTTCAAGGGAGGAAAGATGCGCGTTCTTATAGTCGACGACCATCCGATCATTGTCGCGGGCTGCTCAGCGATGCTCGCCGGGGAAGGCGACATAGAGGTCGTCGACGCCCGTGATGCGGAGAGCGGCCTTGCGGCCTTTATCGCCAACAAGCCCGATGTGACGGTTGTCGACATCGCCATGCCCGGCGTTTCGGGGCTCGAATTGACGCGGCGAATTTTGGAGATCGACGCGCAGGCGCGCATCGTCGTGTTCAGCATGAATGACGACCCGATCTTCGCCGCGCGGGCGATCGAGGCCGGCGCGAAGGGCTATGTCACGAAGAACGACGATCCCTTTCTGCTGCTGAAGGCCGTGCGCGAGGTGGCTGCTGGCGGGGTGTTTCTCATGCCGAAAATCGCCAATCAGCTCGCCTTTGCGAAAAACTCCGCCGCGGTCAGCCCGCTGTCGGCGCTCACGGCGCGGGAGCTGGAGATATTGCGCATGCTGGGCTCGGGCCTCGGCATGGCCGAAATCGCCGAGGCGACTCAGGTTTCCTACAAGACCGTCGCCAATAGCTGCTCGATCATGAAGCGCAAGCTCGGCGCCCGCACGCCGATGGAGCTGATGCGAATCGCGCTGGAGCAGAAGCTGGCGTGAGTTGGGCTTCCCCGGCGGGAAGGGGGAGAGGGGCAGGGCAATCGGGCGAATAGCAATCTCGCTTAGCGATCCCCCTACCTCCCCTTTACGGGGAGGTCGGCGGCCAAAGGCCGCCGGGTGGGGCTCGCGCCGCTAGGACCGTCGTTGGGGCTTTACCCCACCCGACCCCGCTTACGCGGGGCCACCTCCCCGTAAAGGGGAGGGATGGGCTCGCGCCCTGCGCTCTGAAAGGTGCTTACTTCGCGTCCGGATAAGGCTCCGGCGCCGAATAATTCGCCGGGACGGGCCCCGTCAGGCTTCCCAGGAAGGCCACGATGTCGGCGGCGTCCTTATCCGAAAGCGTCTTGTCGAGCTGCGTCTTGCCCATGATCTTCACGGCCTTGGTCAGATCGTCGACCGAGCCGTCGTGGAAATAAGGCGCGGTCTTCGCGACATTGCGCAGGCTCGCGACCTTGAAGACGTAGAGATCGTCGTCGTTTTTGGTGACGTCCGCGCGGCCCTTGTCGGGGTTCGTCGCGCCCGTTTCCTTCCAATAGTCTTCGGTCACGCCGAACTTCTGGAAGGAATTGCCGCCGAGACCCACGCCATTGTGGCATGTCGCGCAGCCGGTATCGATGAATTTGCGCAGGCCCGCCTGTTCCTGCGGCGACAGCGCCTTGGCGTCGCCTGACAGGAAGGCGTCGAATCTCGACGGCGTCAGCAACGTCCATTCGAAGGCGGCGACGGCGATGCCCCAATTGCGGGAGTTGATCGGGTCCTTGTCGTCGGGAAAGGCTTTTGCGAAAGCGTCCGAATAGGCGGGGATCGCCTTCAGCTTGCCCATTGCAGTCGCTTGGTCGGGATTGCCGAAGCTCGCCGGGCCGAGCAGCGATTTTTCCGCCTGCTCTTCGAGCGATTCGCGGTCGCCGCGCCAATGCTGCTTGAAATTCATCGCGGCGTTGAAGATAGACGGCGCGTTGCGGGGATTTTCCTTGCCGAACACGCCGACTGCCTTCGGAAGGCCATCGGTCGCCTGCTTATCCGGCAAATGGCAGTGAGAGCAGCTCACATTGCCGTCCATCGAGACGCGATTCTCGAAGAACAGCCGTCGACCAAGCTCGGCGCGGACAGCCTGCAGCGAATCCTTGGCGACCGGGACCGAAGGAAGCGGCTGGAACGACGCATGCGCGTCGTTGAGAAGCTTTTTCGTGTCGAGCGTTTCGGCGATCGCCGCCGTGGACAGGATGGCTGCCGTTGAAGCGATAAATAGCGCCGATTTGCGCATGACGGCCCTCAGAGACTTTGCAGTTTCAACGAATTGGGCAAAAAAATCGAGCCGAGTAAGAAACGCCGTCAACAGCGGCGTATATCCTACCGGCTCGCTTTTTTGTCGAGCGCATCGTCGCCGAAGCGACGATTCTCGCGAAATCTTAGATTTCAGCCGAAGAGTAGCTGGTGACTTCCATGCCGACGCAAACTTCGACGATCACAGGGGTGGTCCAGGCCATGTCGATATCCTCCGAATTGGAACTCTGACGGCTGCTTCCCGCTCTTGTTGGCCGTTTGATCGGCTGGGGCAGGTTCGAGCTCGGCGAGAGCATTATCATGATCGATGGGGCCGTGCAATTGACCTTATGGCCCCGCTTGCGGCAAGGCTGGCGCGGCGGCAGACCTCGCTCCTTATGTGTTCTGCAGAGATGTGACGCCCAAGCGTCTCGACATGGCGCGTGACGGCTGCTAGGTACAGCGCGCTTTCGAAACGGGCGCATGCAATCCGGCCGAAGGCCATCATTCAAAAGCCTCAGAGCCTTCCTCACGCTACTGGCGGCGAGAGAATCGCTCGGGCCCGCGCGGCGCCGGCCGCGCGGCTAAGGACAACAACCGCGACCAGCGGAACGGGGCAGGGAATCGGATGAGCAAGGCGACGCTCGACGGCAAAGCGATTGCGCTCGAAGACGCCTATAAAGAGGCGGCGCGCATATTGAGCCGCGCGAATTTTCCCCTCGTCGCAGGCCTCGGGGCGGACGTGCCCGGCGCCCGCGCGGCAATCCTTCTCGCCGAGCGGCTGCGCGGCGCCTTCGATCATCTGGCCTCAGGCGATCTGCTGGCCGATCTCGATGTGAAGCGGTCTTTTGGCATGTTCACCACCACGGCCAATGAGGCGCGGGTGCGCGCCGATGTCGTCGTGCTCGTCGGACCCGGCCTCACGAAACAATGGCCCGGCATGCTGGAGCGTCTCGCGCTCGATCAGGCGCCGCGCCACGGCTCGCACGCCGGGACGCCGCGCAAGGTCATCTGGCTCGGGCCGGACGCGAGCGAGGTTAACGCAATCGGCGGCGCGACGGTCATTCCGGCTAATTTGCAGGAAATCTCCGGCGCCCTCGGCGTCTGGCGCGCCCGCGTCGGCGGCCGCCCGGTCAATGCCGATCGGATCGACGCCGCCAAGCTCGAGCGGATCGACGCCCTTGCGCAGACCATGAAGAACGCCAAGTTCGGCTGCTTCGTCTGGGCCGCCTCCGCCGGCCTCGACGCCCTGACGATCGAGATGATGCAGGCGCTCGTCACCGACCTCAACGTCACGACGCGCTTCACCGGCGTGCATATCGGCGCCCGCGCCGGCGCGTCCGGCGTGACGCAAGCGGCGGGCTGGATGACGGGCTTCCCGCCGCGCACGGGCTTCGGCCGCGGCTATCCCGAGCACGATCCCTGGCGCTTCGAGGCGTCCCGTCTCGTCGATAGCGGCGAGGCCGACGCGGCGCTGTGGATTTCAGCTTTCGACGGCGAGGCGCCGTCCTGGTCGCGGGGCGATGTTCCGCTCGTCACCCTGGCCCCCGCCGGCGCTGCGCCGGCGCGCGGGCTTTACATCGAAGTCGGCCAGCCCGGCGTCACCCATGACGCCGTGCTCATGGCCCAGGAGACCGGCGGCCTGACGCTGCGCACGGCCACGGCGCCGTCCGACGCGCCGACGGTTGCTCACGTCATCGACGCCATCATGGCGAATGTTTCGGAGGTCGCGCCTTGCTGACAGTTTTGCGTGGCGGCCATGTCGTCGACCCGGCAACGGGCAAGGACGGCGTCGGCGACGTCTGGTTCGAAGACGGCCGCATCGTCGCGCCCCCGGCCGGCGGCAAGGCCGATCAGGAGATCGATTGCACGGGCCATATCGTCATGGCCGGCGCGATCGACATTCACTCGCACATTGCCGGCGGCAATGTGAACACAGCGCGCCTGCTGCTGCCCGAGCTGCATCGCGGCATTCGCGCGCGTCTCGCCAATACGCCGCTCTCGACCGCCAAATGGTCGACCTATGAGACCGGCCGGCTCTATGCGCAGATGGGCTTCACAACCGTCGTCGAGCCGGCGATGGCGCCGCATCACTCGCTGCAGACGCATTTCGAGCTCAACGACGTGCCGATCCTCGACAAGGGCGCGCTGACGGTTCTCGGCAATGACGACTTCCTGCTGCGTCAGATCCGCGCGGGCGAGCCCGAGAGCGCGATCAACGACTATGTCGCGACGACGGTCGCCGGCACGAAATCGCTCGGCCTCAAATGCATCAATCCGGGCGGCTGCGAGGCCTTCAAGGAAAATATGCGGGCCTATGGGCTGGACGATGAGGTGCCCTTCTACGGCCTCACCTCGCGCAAGATTTTCCAGTCGTTGCAGAAGGCGACGCAGGCGGTGGGCATCCACCATCCGCTGCATCTGCACATGAACAATCTGGGCATCGCCGGCAATATCCAGACCGCGCTCGACACGATCGACGCGGCGCAGGGCCTGCCGCTGCATCTCGCCCATATTCAGTTCTACGCCTATGGCAAGGAGGGCAATAATGCCTTCTCCTCCGCCGCCGCGACTTTCGCCGACAAGATCAACGCCAATCCGAACGTCACGGTCGACGTCGGCCAGGTGATGTTCTCGCAGACGGTGACGATCTCCTCCGACGTGCTGAAACAGTTCAACAGCATGCCGGGCGCGATCCCGAAGAAGGGCGCGATCTTCGACGGCGACGCCAATGGCGGCGGCATCGTGCCCTACAACTACAAGATCTCGAACTATTACAACGCCATCCAATGGGCGGCGGGTCTGGAGCTGTTCCTGCTCATCAAGAACCCCGAGCAGGTCTTCTTCACTACCGACCATCCGAACGGCGGCCCGTTCACCGCTTATCCGGAGCTGTTCGCGCTGTTGATGAGCGCGGAGCTGCGCGAGCAGGTGATGGCGCGCCTGCCCGCCGAGGCGCTGCAATTCACGACGCTGCCCTCGCTCAAGCGCGAATACACTTATTATGAGCTCGCGCAGATGAGCCGCTCGGGCGCCGCGAAGCTGTTCGGCTTCACCGATCGCGGCACGCTCGCGGCCGGCGCCGTCGCCGACGTCGCGGTCTATAAGGAGAGCCGCGACAAGGCCGGCATGTTCCGCCGCGCGGCTTACGTCTTCAAGGACGGCGACCTCGTGGTGAAGGACGGCGAGGTGTCGCATTACAAGCGCGGCAAGACGCTGCACATCAGCCCGCGCTTCGACAACAACATCAACAAGCGGCTCGATAGCTACTACGAGGAGCTTTACGGCCTGCCGCGCGGCATTTTCGACGTGCCGGACGCCGCTCTGCCGCACAAGGACGCCTTTGCGGAGGTCGCATGCAAGGAATAATTCGCAACGGCGTTCGCATCGACGAGAGTTTCGCCGAAGCCTTCCCGATGAGCGGGACGGGCATTCTCATCACCGGCCCCAACGCCAAATGGGCCATGATCGCCGCCAAGACCATGACGGGCTTTGCGACCTCGGTCATCGGCTGCGGCTGCGAGGCGGGCGTCGACTGCGAGGTTTCGCCCGACGAGACGCCGGACGGGCGCCCCGGCGTGCGCGCGCTGCTGTTCGCCATGTCCTCGAAGGACGCCGAAAAGCAGCTCGTCAACCGCCTCGGCCAATGCGTGCTGACCTGCCCCGGCTCGGCGGTCTATTCGACCGTCAAGGGCGAGTTCGAGATCAAGGTCGGCGACGCCGTGCGCCAGTTCGGCGACAAATGGCAGATGTCCAAGGCCATTGACGGGCGCCGCTTCTGGCGCATCCCGGTGATGGACGGCGAGTTCTTCTGCGAGTCGAAGGTCGGGCTGACGAAGAAATCCGTCGGCGGCGGCAATCTGCTCGTCATGGGAGCGGATTGGGAATCGACCATGCGCGCGACGGAAGCCGCCGTGGCCGCGATCGACGCCGTGCCGGATGTGATCCAGCCCTTTCCGGGCGGCATCGTTCGTTCGGGCTCCAAGGTCGGTTCGCAATATAAGGGCATGGGCGCCTCCACCAATGACGCCTATTGCCCGACCCTGCGCGGCGTAACCAAGAGCGCGCTCGATCCCGACGTCGGCTGCGTGCTCGAGATCGTCATCGACGGCCTGACCGACGCGGCGGTTTCCGCCGCCATGCGCGCCGGGTTGAAAGCGATCATCGAGATGGGCCCGGAGAAGGGCGCCAAGCGCGTCGGCGCCGGCAACTATGGCGGCAAGCTCGGCCCGTTCCACTATCATTTGAAGGATTTGCTGCCGTGAAGCCCTTCACCTTCACGCTCCGCCAGGAGCCGCCGCAGCGCGTCGACCTTTCGGCGCTCACGCCCGACCGCCTCGCCGGCAAGTCGCTCGCCGACATCGAGAAGATCGAGATCGGCACGACCCGCGCCTCGACCAAGGTCGGCGACGTGTTCAAGCTCGCCGAGGGCGATCTCAAGAATGTCCGCTACGAGGGCGGCTCGGCGCGGTTCGATCTGATCGGCGCGAAGCTCCTGCCGGACTTCGCCATTCACGTCGAGGGCGACGTCGGCCTGCAGCTCGGCCGACTGGCCAAGGGCGGCACGATCACGGTTTCGGGCAGCGCCGGGGCCTATGCGGCCTCGGGCAATGAGGGCGCCCATATCGAGATCAAGGGCGATGCGGGCGAACTGCTTGCTGCGCCGCTGGCGGGCGAACTCGCCGGCATGTCCGGCGGCCGCGTCGTGGTGCGCGGCAAGGCCGGCGCGCGGGCGGGCGACCGCCTCCGCCGCGGCATTTTGATCATCGAAGGCGACGCTGGCGAGGATTTGGGCTCGCGCCTCATCGCCGGCACCATCGTGGCGCTGGGCAAGACCACCGGCCGCGTCGGCTATCTCAACAAGCGTGGCTCGCTGGTTCTGGCCAAGCGCCCCGAGATTGGCCCGACCTATATCGACTGCGGCGCGCATGTCCTTACGTTTGCGCGGCTTTTCGCCCGCGGGCTGAAGGCGGACAGCGAGGCGGCGGCGGCGGTTCTGTCGGCCAAGCTGCAGCGCTACGGCGGCGATACGGCCGTCTATGGCAAGGGCGAAATCTTGACCCCCGCCTGACCGGCATTACCCTTGCTTAGAGTTGTGCGCCGCCGGATTCGGCGGCGCTCACGCAAGGGGTGTTGCCGATGAATTTCGTCGAACTCATCCTCACTGTCTGCACGCTCGCGCAGCCGAACGCCTGCGACGAGCGCCGGCTCATGCTCGAATCCGCCACGGGCTCGACGAGCAATTGCATGATGCAGGCTATGCCATACATCGCTCAATGGTCGGGCGATCATCCCAATGTGCAGGTCACCCGCTGGCGCTGCGTCACGCCCGGCGCCGAGGGAAACAAGATTTAGGAGAGAGACCGTCATTGCGAGCGAAGCGAAGCAATCCAGGGCCGCTCCCGCTATCCTGGGGCCGCTTCTCGCAATGACGGCGGGAGACTCCCATATGCCCTGATAGAGGCATGAGGGAGTCGCCCATGGTCGAGCCGCCGCCTTTCTCCGCGCCCTATGCGCCGCCGGACGAAGCCTTCGCCGCCGCCTTTCTGGCAGACCGTCCGGACGTGGGGCTGGGCGCGGCAATCGACTCGGAGGCGCTTGCGCTCGTTCGCGGCATGCGCGCCGAGCACAGCGCGCTCGGCGGCGTCGAGGACTTTCTCCATGAGTTCTCACTGTCGTCGCGCGAGGGCCTCGCCGTCATGGCCCTTGCCGAGTCGCTCCTGCGCGTGCCCGACGACGCCACCGCCGACCAACTCCTTGCCGACAAGCTCGCCGCAGGCGATTTCTCGCATCACGAATCCGCTTCCGATACGCTGCTCGTGCAGGCCTGCGCCTTTGCGCTAGGCTTTTCGGCGCGGCTCGTGGGCCCAGGAAAAGACGAGAGCGCCGAGCCGCGCGGTCTCGTCGCCGATCTCGCGCGCCGCCTTGGTCTCCCCACTTTGCGCATCGCCGCGCGGCAGGCGATGCGGCTCATGGGCGCGCATTTCGTTTTCGGCGAGACAATCGACGACGCGCTGTCGCGCGCGAAGGGGCGGCGGGAGAGATTTTCCTTCGACATGCTCGGCGAAGGCGCGCGCAGCGCCAAGGACGCGGAGCGCTATTTCGACGCTTATGCCAGCGCGATAGAGGCGATCGGCGCGCGCGCGGGCGATCGGATTTTGCCTGACCGCCCTGGAATATCCGTCAAGCTCTCAGCGCTGCATCCGCGTTACGAAGCCATCTCACGCGATCGCGTCCTAAAGGAATTGCCGCAACGCGTGCTCTCCCTCGCGCGTCTCGCCAAAGCGCGCGACCTTGCTTTCACTATCGACGCCGAAGAAGCGGACCGCCTCGAACTGTCGCTGGATGTGATTGCGCGCGTCGTCGCCGATCCCTCGCTCGCCGGCTGGAATGGTTTCGGCCTTGCCGTGCAGGCCTATCAAAAGCGCGCCGACGCGGTGATCGATTACATTGCAGCGCTGGCGGAGAGCTACGACCGCCGCTTCATGCTGCGCCTGGTGAAGGGCGCCTATTGGGACAGTGAGATCAAACGCGCGCAGGAGCGGGGCCTCGCCGATTATCCGGTCTTCACCCGCAAGGCGATGACCGATCTCAACTACGACGCGCTCGCCGCGGCGCTGCTCTCCCAGCCGCGCCTCTATCCGCAATTCGCCACTCATAACGCTCGCAGTGTCGCGGCGATTCTCGCGCGCGCCGGCGCGCGCAAGGATTACGAGTTCCAACGCCTGCACGGCATGGGCGACGCGCTTTATGCGGCGCTGGCGCAAATGAGCGACGCGCCGGTGCGTATTTACGCGCCTGTCGGCCCGCATCGCGATCTGCTGGCCTACCTTGTGCGGCGATTGATCGAGAATGGCGCCAATTCGTCTTTCGTCGCGCGCGCGGCCGATCCGCAGACGCCGGAAGCCGCGCTCGTCGAAGATCCGCATGAAAGGATTGGCGACGCCGCGCAGGCGCGCCATCCGCGCTTGCCCTTGCCAGCGCAAATTTATGAGCCGCTTCGCGCCAATTCGAAGGGCGTTGAATTCGGCGACAAAGCGGCGCTCGCTGCTTTGCTTGGGGAGCGCGACGCCGCTCCACCTCCGGCGCCAGCGCGGCCGAGCGCCGTTGGGAAAAATGCGGCTCGGGATGTCTTATCTCCCATCGACGGCGCTGTGGTCGGGCAAGTGACCGAGACGGACCCCGACGGCGCGCGCGCAATGATGGCCAATGCCGCGAGCGCATTTCCGCACTGGAATGCGACGCCCGTGGAGACGCGCGCGCAAAAACTGGAGCGCGCGGCGGATTTGATCGAGGCGCGGCGCGGCGCCTTCATCGCGCTCTTGCAGAGTGAAGCGGGGAAGACGCTCGACGACGCGCTCGCCGAAGTCCGCGAAGCGGCGGATATGTGCCGCTACTATGCTTCCGAGGCGCGGCGCCTCATCCACGAGGTCAGGCTTCCCGGTCCGACCGGGGAAGATAATCGCCTGCGCTACTCAGGACGCGGCGTTTTCGTCTGCATCTCGCCGTGGAACTTTCCTTTGGCGATCTTCACGGGGCAGGTTGTGGCGGCGCTCGTCACGGGCAACGCCGCAGTCGCCAAGCCTGCCGAGCAAACGCCGCTGATCGCAGCTTTGGCCGTCTCGCTTCTTCACGAGGCGGGCGTTCCGCGCGCGGCCCTACAATTAGCGCCAGGCGCCGGAGACGTCGGCGCGGCGCTTGTCGCCGACCCGCGCACAGCAGGCGTCGTCTTCACCGGCTCCGTGGAGGTCGCGCGCCATATCAACCAATCGCTCGCCGCCCGCGCGGGCGCCATTGCGCCGCTGATCGCCGAGACCGGCGGCGTCAATGCGATGATCGTCGACTCGACGGCGCTGATCGAGCAGGTGGTCGACGATGTTCTCGCTTCCGCGTTTCGTTCGGCGGGGCAGCGCTGCTCGGCGCTCAGATTGCTGTGCCTTCAGGAGGAGATCGCGCCCTCGGCAATCGAGACGCTCATTGGCGCGACAAAGGAATTGCGCATTGGCGATCCGCGCCGGCTCGGCGTGCATGTCGGCCCGGTGATCGACGCCGACGCGAAGGCAAAGCTCGATCGCTATCTCGCGCTTCAAAGGGAGGCCGGGCGCCTGCTTTACGCGGGCGAGGCGCCGACGCCCGGATACTATGTGGCGCCGTATATTGTGCGGCTCGATCGAGTAGCGGATTTGCGCGAGGAGGTCTTCGGTCCGGTTCTGCATGTCGCCACTTGGCGCGCGCGCGATTTCGATGCGCTGCTGCGCGAGATCGAGGCGAGCGGCTATGGGCTGACCTTCGGATTGGAGACGCGCATCGAGGAGCGCATTCGCGATGTGGCCACGCGGGCGCCGGCAGGAAACGTCTATGTGAACCGCAATATGATCGGCGCCGTCGTCGGCAGTCAGCCTTTTGGCGGTTTTGGTCTTTCTGGCACGGGGCCGAAGGCTGGCGGGCCGGAATATCTGCGCCGCTTCCTGCGGGAGACGACGGTGACGATCAATACGGCGTCCTTCGGCGGCGATGCGGGTCTGCTGTCACTCGAAGAGTGAATGCGAGCCTGAAGGCTCGCGGTCCGGGGCGCGGGCCTTCAGGGCCCGCATCCTCCGCGACAATTTGTTCTCACGGCTTCGCTTGAAGATGACGCTGGCCCGGACGATTTTTTTGTCGTCGAGACGTGCGAACGTCGCTCAAAAAGGTTGGTATTGGTCATTTACCTTACGGAGGCAGTGATGGCTCAAGAGCAGAATGCGCCCGTGAAAAAAGATGTCGGATCTTCTCTCGTTACGCCCGATCTTTGGGATTGGCGCCCCTTCGAGGCGCTTCGTCGCCAACTCGACCGTTTTTTCGACGAGGCGCCCGTGGCGCGGCGGACAGGCGAGGTTGAGCCTTTCGACCGCTTCATGGGCTGGGGCTCGCCCCCCGTCGACTTCGTCGAGCACGACAATGAATATGAAATGACAGCCGAACTCCCCGGCCTCGACGAGAAGGACGTCGAAGTGAAGCTCGTCAACGGCGCCCTCGTCATGAGCGGCGAAAAGAAGGTGGAGCGCGAGGAGAAAGGCGAGGGCCGGTTCTTCTCGGAACGCCGTTACGGCGCCTTCAAGCGCAGCTTCCGCCTGCCGGACAATGTCGATCCCGATAAGATCTCCGCCAACTTCGAGAGGGGCGTGCTGAAGGTCACGCTGCCGAAAAGCGCGCAGCCGAAGGCCGAAGAGAAGAAGATCGACATCTCCGCGCAGAAATAGGCGGTAGGCGCAACTAACCCGATCGCGACACGGGGGGCTCTGGTTCTTGCGCCAGGCCCCGGTGATCTTGGTGCGATTGCGCCTCCGTTCGGCTATTGGGCGCCGATCTCATAATCTCTGGGCTCTACCGCAAGCCTCGTTTTCGATCTGAAAGACGTTCAAGGTTGGCTGCGTTTGCCGCTGCCGCGCTTCTCCAGAACGCAGCGCCTGATCGCCTCCTCCTTCTCGCGCCCGCGAAGAGTGGCGATCTTAGGCTCGCGCTTGCACTCGCCCCAGAGACGTCGTGCGGCGATATGTAGCTCGAAACAATGGCGTAGCTCTTTGCTCGCACTCGAGTCGGCGACCTGATCCCGGCAACGGCGGCGAATGCGTCGCGCCTCGAATTTGGACAAGGAAGGCCCAGACTGCTGGCGGTCCGCCTGCACGTCCCCGGGGCGTTCCGCTCGAACCTGCTCGGCCTGAGGCGCCGCCAGGCTCATTTGAGGCGCGCCAACAGCAAAGATGAAGGTCGCCAGAAGACAAGCTCGCGCCAGCCGATTCGCTCTTAAACGCTGTTCTGTTTCTGCATGCTCAAACGGTAGCTCTTGCATAGCGTCCCCGCTCGCCTTAGCAACGGATGATAGCGCGTCTGGGCCCCAAGGGCGCGCGAATGCTCCACGATAGGTTCCGCAAAGTATGAATGATAGGCCTTTCGTCTTGGGGACTGCCAGGACTGTTCAATCGGCCGCGCCAGGCTTTTCCGTCGCCCTGGGGACAAAAGCCGAATTCCTGCTTCGCGACGAGTTGCTCTGCGAAATTTTCGCGGAAACGGCGAAGCGCCAACCAAACGCCAATGCTCTGAAAAGCTTACGTCATTCCATCAGCTATCGGGAGCTTGACGCCCGATCGGACGCCCTCCGCAGAGGGCTGCTCGCCCTTGGCGTCGGTCCTGGCGGCGTCGTGGGTCTTTGGATGGCGCGCGGGATCGATGCCCTCGTCGCGCAGCTCGCCATCGCGAAGACTGGCGCCGCATGGCTGCCATTTGACGCCGAAGCGCCAGTCGACCGCATCGCGGCCTGCCTGGAGGACGCCGAAGCGCGCTTTCTGCTCACCAGCCAGGAATTTGCCGCCAAGGCTTCTGGACATCTGCCTGCTCAGCTCGTCATCGCCTCGGAGGCGAGCGTCGAAGGAGACGATCGGCTTCCAACAGCAAGAGAATTGGGCGCGACGCCAGAGCATCCCGCCTATTTTATTTACACGTCAGGGTCCACCGGAAAGCCGAAAGGCACGATAATTACCGGCAGGAATATTTGCCATTATCTGCGCTCCGCGAATGAAATCTATGGATTCTCCTCGTCCGACGTGACCTTTCAAGGCGCCTCGCTCGCCTTCGATCTGTCGATGGAGGAGATTTGGGTCAGCTATCTTTCGGGGGCGACGTTGTTTGTCGCGACCGCCGAGATTCTCGCTGACCTCGAAACTTTGCCGGCCGTTTTAGAGCAGGCGGGCGTCACCGTGCTCGATACGGTTCCGACTTTGCTGAATGCGCTCCCGCGCGACGTTGCGACGCTACGGACGATCATCCTCGGCGGCGAGGCGTGCCCTCCGAGCGTCGCGGAGCGCTGGTCGCGCGACGGCCGGGTTATCTACAATAGCTATGGCCCCACGGAAGCGACCGTCGTGGCGACGATCGCCGAGGTCCGCCGTGGCGAAGCCGTGACCATCGGCAAGCCCATCCCGAACTATTCCTGCTATGTGGTCGACGAGACGCTCGCTCTGCTGCCTCCCGGCGCAGAAGGCGAGCTTCTGATCGGCGGGCCGGGGGTCGCGAAGGGCTATCTGAAGCGAGATAGCCTCACGGCCGAGAAGTTCATCGACAATCCTCACTATGATGGCGGCCTCGATCCTATCCTGTATCGTTCCGGCGACGCCGTCATTCTGAATGAGTCCGGCGACCTCGTTTTTCGCGGGCGGGTCGACGATCAGGTCAAGATACGCGGTTTCCGCGTCGAGCTCGGGGAAATCGAAGCCGTCATTGCCTCGCACGTCGATGCGCGCCAGACGGCGGTCGTGCTGCGGAACGACACTGGCCTCGACGAGCTTGTCGCTTTCATCGTGACGGACGCGCCATTGCCGAGCGAACGGGAATTACGCGTCGCGCTGCGCAAGGCGTTGCCGTCCTATATGGTCCCGTCGCGGTTCGAGGCGATTGGGTCTTTGCCGACGCTGACGTCGGGCAAGGTCGATCGCAAGAGCCTCCAGGCCATGCCGCTGTCGCAGCAGTCGCCGCCGGACGACGAACAGGACGAGCCGCGCAACGACATCGAGGCGCGTCTCCTGGACGCGGCAAAACGGGCGCTATCGACTCCGACGGTTCCGCTCGAAGCGGATTTTTTCATGGATTTGGGCGGGCATTCGCTCCTTGCCGCGCGCTTTGTTTCGATCGTTCGAGAAACGCCGAGTCTGGCGTCGATCACTTTGCACGACTTGTACGCGCATCGGACGTTGCGCAATCTCTCCATCCATCTGAGGGAGAATGCAAAAGAGTCCGTTAAGGAGTTGGCCTTCGAGCCGCCGCCACTCAAACGGCGCGTTCTCTGCGCTTTGGCGCAGCTCTCGGTCCTGCCGTTTCTCTTGTCCATCTCGGCGGCCCAGTGGCTCGCCATCTTCATTTCTTACACGCTGATTACCCCCGTCAATGCAAGTTTCGTTGACGAGGCGCTGAGCCTTTTCGGCATCATTCTCTCCATCACTGTATCCACCTTAGTCATCTCAATTGCAGGAAAATGGCTGGTCATCGGGCGCACCAAGCCGGGCCGGTATCCCCTCTGGGGCTTCTATTTCTTTCGATGGTGGCTCTCCCAGCGACTGCTGGGGCTCAGCAACGCAAGGCTGCTGCAAAACTCGCCGCTGATGCCCTTGTACCTCGCTGCGATCGGCGCAAAGATCGGCCGTGACGCGCAGATCAGCGATATCGAGGCTGGCGCCATCGATCTCCTATCGATCGGTTCGGGCGCATCGCTGGGCTCCAAGCTCAAGATCGCCAACGCAAGGGTCGAAGGAAATGAGCTTGTCATCGGACCGGTCGAGATTGGCGCGGAAGCGTACATCGGCACAGGCTGCGTGATCGAGGAGGGCGTCTCCATCGGCGACGGCGCAGCGCTCGAAGATCTGACGTCCTTGCCCGCCGGATCGCGCGTCCAGGCGAATGAGATCTGGGACGGCTCGCCCGGCCGGCGCATCGGAGCCGTCGATCCTGAGGCGCTCGAAGCGCCAGCTCAGGCGACGATCGTCCGGCGCCTTGCGGTGACTCTGATTTCCGCGGCGTTGGCGCTTTTCCTGCCGATCATCGGACTGCTGCCGATTTTTCCGGCCTTCTGGGCGTTCGATACGATCGAAGCCGCCATGAAGTTCTCGGAGTCGGAGTACCATTATTACCTCGCGGCCATTCCCCTGCTTGCATGGCCGACCGCCTTCGTCCTGGTGTTGGCGACGATCGCTCTTGTCGCCATTTTCCGCTGGACGGTGCTGCCGCGCGCGGCGGCAGGAAGATATTCGGTTTGGTCGGCGTTCTATCTGCGCCGTTGGGCGGTTTCCCTGGCGACGGAGGTTGCCCTTGAAACGCTGTCGTCGCTTTACGCGACGCTTTACATGCGCACTTGGTACCGGCTCATGGGCGCCCGTATCGGCAAGGGTTCCGAAATCGCCACCAACCTTGCCGGCCGTTACGATGTCGTCTCTCTTGGCGAGAACTGCTTCATCGCCGATGAGGTCGCGATCGGGGACGAAGACATCCGCAGAGGTTGGATGCATCTTGAGCCCGTCGCGGCGGGCGATCGCGTGTTCGTCGGCAATGACGCTGTCGTGCCGCCCGGCGCCACACTGCCGTCGGACGTCCTTATCGGCGTCAAATCCAAGCCGCCGGCGGGACAAAAGGTCGAAAGCGGCGACACTTGGTTCGGCTCGCCGCCGATACTGATGCCGGCGCGC
Organism: Methylocystis iwaonis; assembly: GCF_027925385.1. NCBI lineage: Bacteria > Pseudomonadati > Pseudomonadota > Alphaproteobacteria > Hyphomicrobiales > Methylocystaceae > Methylocystis > Methylocystis iwaonis. Next base: position 2,718,915 of record NZ_AP027142.1, on the reverse strand, counting down.
CAGAAACTGGATTCCGCCGATGCGACGCTCACCTTCAATCCGACGCGGCTGAGACGTTTTGGCAGGGCCGCCTACGAAGCGCTCAATATCTCCTTGCCGTCGATGCTTTACATCACGCTCGGCACCTGGGCCGTCGAAATCTTCGGCGATAAGCTGATCGCTAAGGACTACCTCGGCTTCGCCGGGCTCTTCATTCTTGCCTCGATGGTAATCCCCTTCGCGGTGATGCTCGTCGCCGCAGCAGTGAAATGGACCACCATGGGACGCTACAGGCCTCAAGTGCGGCCAATGTGGTCCTTCTGGGCGATCCGCAATGAGACCAGCACGGTTTTATATTGGGGAATGACCGGCCGCATTTTGCTCGACTATCTGCGCGGAACGCCGTTCCTACCCTGGGTTTTGCGGGTGTTCGGCGCAAAATTCGGCAAGGGCGTCTATATGGACATGACCGACCTCACCGAATTCGACTGCGTGAAAGTCGGCGATTACTGCGCGCTCAACATGGGCAGCGCGCTGCAAACGCATTTGTATGAAGATCGGCTGATGAAGATCGGGTCGATCGAGCTGGGTAAAGGCGTGACCTTGGGCTCAGGATCGACTGTCCTCTATGACACCCATGTCGGGGATTATGCACGCCTCGGTCCGCTGACGGTCGTTATGAAAGGCGAGACGATTCCGCGCGCCTCTGAGTGGGTCGGTTCTCCCGCCGAGCCTGCGTGATCGTCGTCGTCACAAGCCGCGCTCAATTTTCGACGATCCCCTTGGCCACGAGGAAGGCCGCCTGAAACGCGAGGACCGTATCGAGGCAGTCGAGGAATATCTGAGGGCCGCTCGCTGTCGGCGCGTGAAAGACGAGCGAGACAGCGGCGCCGGCAAGCGCAACCGCCGCAGAGTTCCGGGCGGAAAGCCAGGTCGCCATCATCAAGCACTCCCTCGACTTTCGAAATTTGAACAGCAAAGCCGCTTCCAGGATTGCGCCGGTCGCAAAGACCAGGGCGGAAAACGGCGTATCGACGGAAACGTCGTGGCCTCTGCGGGCAATTTCGCTCCAAACGTCGTAGGAGCCCTGACAGCCGGCGGCCGTAAGGACCAGCGAGAGCATAAAGGCCGCCGCTCGTTCGTAAAAGACGCTCCTTCCAAAAGAGATCGCGACCAAGCCGTAAATCGCGCAGTCGTAAATCCAGGAAGCTCCATCCTCGAAATACTTCCCTGAGGCGGAAAGCCAATCGAAGGCGACGCTCGAAACGCTCATCGCAAGCGCCAGGATGGAGATCAGTCGAAGCGCCTTCAGAAAGCGCTTGCCACTGTCTGACTCTCGAACGCTCGCCGTCTTCAAGGTTTCCGCCATCGGCAGCTTCCTCGGCTCTGCGCTATGGAGCGCCTCCAATCAGAGACAACGCGGACTCGTTCGGCTCGCGCAGAACGCGCCCTGGCTTTTGAAGCTGCGCGCTTTCTCCTCGCTTGGATGACTCCATGCGAGCGGAAAGCACGCTACACATACGCCTGCTTTCGCCTCAAGCAAGCCTGAGGCCATTATCCTTGCGCCGGACGCCCGGTCTGGCCATCACTGCCTCCAGTGACGGCCCCATGGCCGTGAAACTATCATAGAATGACAGTTGGGAAGCTGCGACCTTTTTGAAGACGACAAGATGCTTGGGACGTTTCGCAAAGTTCAAAGTCTGGCGATGCTGCGCATGCGTTGCACGCTCAAGTTGAAATTGGCCTGTGCCGTGTGCTTAATTGTATCATCGTGGCTGTATCTAATTTGGAGACAGCGTAAATGTTACGCTTTATTACCCTATCTGGCTGGATTCTTCTCTTCTGCGCTTGGTTGAAAGCACGTTTTTAAGCCTCGATTAAGTCATTCTGAAAATGATGCGCGCGTGTTTCGTCGACCTGGGCCAGGGTCGAGGATGAAGCCGCCATATCAATACCCGCGCTCGATCGAGCTATCTCGATCCAGGCGCCGCCATATTCGATAAAACTTGAGGAAACTATAGACGATGTCCCAGACCCAGGTTTTTCTCGACGCCATCATAAACAACCTTCCCATGATGGTCACAGTGGTCGACGCGAACACGCAGAAGTTTGTGCTGGCGAATAAAGCGACGGAAAAGGTATTTGGAACGCCGAGCGCCATCATCGGAAAAACGCTGCATGATTTGCTCCCGCGCGAGAGGGCGGACGAGTTTGCCTTAAGGGACCAGGCCGTTATCAAGTCTGGAAAAGCTGTAACTTTCGAATGTGAGTATGAAACAGAAACAAAATTGAGCCTGTTTGCGACATTGATTCCGCTGTTCGACGAAAAGCAAAATCCTCAATATCTTCTCAGCATTTATGAGGATGTGACCGAAAAGCGCAAGGCCGAAAATGATATCATATACCTTGCGCATCATGACTGTCTTACCGGGATCGGCAATCGCGCGACCTTCTACGCGAATTTGAAGGAATCATTTTCTTACTATCAACATGGCGGCATATTCGCGCTCGTGTATCTCGATCTCGACGACTTCAAATCGATCAACGACACTCTCGGGCATCCGGTGGGAGACCTCGTGCTCGTTTCTGTCGCCGAGCGGCTGCGAAAAATTATTCGCGAGCCGCACCACATCGCGCGCCTTGGCGGCGATGAATTCGCGATCATCTTCAACGGCGTTCCAAGCGTCGACGCGCTTCATGCAGCAATCGATCGAATTGTCTCGGCGATTGCGGCGCCTATCGAGACCTGCGGCAGTCAAGTCATTACGACGGCGTCGATCGGCGTCGCGATCGGGCCCGACGATGCGAGCGATCCCGACGCATTGCTCAGAAACGCGGACATCGCACTTTATTGCGCAAAAAAGGAAGGCGGCAATACGCAGCGCTATTTCGATGTGCAGATGCTGAAGGACTTCAACGCCCGCCACGCTCTCGAGAACGATCTACGGCATGCGCTCGAGAACAACGAGCTGAAGCTTTATTACCAGCCGCTCGTCGGTCTCTCGGACGGCCGGGTCAATGGTTTCGAAGCGCTGATGCGCTGGGACTCGCCCACGCGCGGACTCGTCTCTCCGGCGGATTTTATCCCGCTGGCGGAAGAGACAGGTTTGATCCGCAGCATCGGCGCATGGGCGCTCAAGCGCGCATGCCTCGATGCGGCCGATTGGCGCGAAGACGTCGGCGTTTCCGTGAATATTTCAGCCTGCCAGTTCCGCGATCAATCTATTCTGCTCGATGTCGCGGCGGCGCTGGGCGTTTCGAATTTGAGACCGAGCCGGCTCGAACTCGAAATCACCGAGAGCGTTATGCTCTATAATACAGAGGACACCATCGCTATTCTCGAAAAGCTGAGACATATCGGCGTGAAGATAGCCATGGATGATTTCGGGACCGGATATTCGTCTTTGGCCTACCTCACGAAATTCGCCTTCGACAAGGTGAAGATCGACCGCGCTTTCGTCAAGGGGGTTGCTGAAAATCCCGATTGCTTGGCGATTATACGCGCCATCACCGGCTTGTGCGAAAGCCTGAACATACCCACGACCGCCGAGGGCGTCGAAACCGAGGATCAGCTCCAATGGCTCCGCGCCGAGCGGTGTGACTCGGTGCAGGGCTATCTCCTGGGTCGTCCCAAGCCGCTAGAGGCGGTTGAAAAAATCCTGGCTTGCGACGGCAAGCGCGAGGCCGTCGCGTAAAGTAGGGCGCGACTTTTCATAGCCGGATCATACTATTTCCGGTTGAACAGCTTGCGGTAGCGCTTGTCATTCCCGGCGGACTGAAAGTCCGACCGGGAATCCAGAGCCACAAAAGCGCTGGTTTGCTCTGGATTCCGATCGCTCGCTCGAGCGAGCGTCGCCAATGACAGCGAACCACTCAAGCCGATTTTGCATCAGTCCGCAGGACCGACCCACCCGCATATTGGCCACGGGGCGCCAACAAGGAATTTAGCGCGACCACGGCAAGGACCTTTCATGCGCGCTCCCGCGTTACGCGGGGAGGCAAGCGTCAAAAAAGGGAGCTGCAGCCATGGTCGCGGTGGAAAGTCTCTATCTCCTCGCGCTTCTGAGCGCATTCGTCGGTTTGATTGCGCTCCTTGTCTTAGCCGGGCCAGAGATTGCGCGGCCCGCAAGCTCGAAAAACTTCCTGGCTGGCGTGATCCTCACCGCGGCGATCGTGTCTGTCGGATCGTTTTTTCTTTACGCCTTGAGCCCCCACGCTGGCGCACGCTCCGTCTACAGCGCGACTTTGGCGCGGCCGGCGCAGATTTAACGGAAGGGTTAGAAGGCAGGCGCGCGGCGCGCAAGCTCATTGCCGCAGCGCCTGTCGAACCTAATTGTTGCGAGTAGGCTCTCGTGAAAGGTCACGGCGGATGCTGGTCGCTTTGATTATGGCCCTTGTTGTCGTCGGCTCGCTTGTCTTTCATTTTCTAAGCCCCTGGCGACCAACTCAGATAGCCTCCAACTGGGGCTTCATCGACGATACTCTGTCGCTGACCTTCATCGTGACGACCATTGGCTTTGTCGCTGTCATCCTGTTCATGTCCTACTGCCTGTACAGGTTTCGCCACCAATCCGGGCGGCGCTCCACTTACGAGCCCGAAAACCGAAGGCTCGAGCTTTTGCTTGGCGGAATAACCACCCTCGCCGTGATCCTCTTGCTTGCGCCAGGGCTTTCGGTGTGGGGGAGTTTTATCACGCCGCCAGAGGGCGCGATGGAGGTAGAGGCGGTCGGCGCGCAATGGAGCTGGAGCTTCCGCCTGCCCGGGGCCGATAATCAATTCGGCGCGACCGACGTCCGCTTTATCGACGCGGCCAATGCTTTGGGGGTCAATCCCGCCGATCCGAAAGGACGCGACGACCTCATTATCAGCAATGGCGAGCTGCACCTGCCGGAAGGCAAGCCGGTCAAGGTGCTGCTGCGTTCGATCGACGTCTTGCACGACTTTTACGTGCCGGAGCTTCGCGCCAAAATGGATCTCGTGCCGGGGATGGAAACCTATTTCTGGTTCACGCCAACCAAAACCGGGCAGTTCGAAATCCTTTGCGTCGCCTATTGTGGCATTGGCCACGCGCAAATGCGCGGCGCGCTTTTTATCGATTCCGAGAGTGACTATCGCAATTGGCTGGCGGCGCAAAAGAGCTTTGCGCAGTTGCGCAAGGCAGAGGCTTTTTGAGACGCGTCGGGGGAGGGGGATCGACCATGACCGATGTCTCGATAGAGGACGACGGCGTTCCAACCCAGGAGGTCGAGGACGTCGAACTCTACCACGCGACGTCTTGGCTGACGAAATACGTCTTTTCACAAGACGCCAAGGTCATCGCCATTCAATATGCCTGCACGGCGATCGCGATCGGGCTTGTTGCGCTCGTGCTGTCGTGGCTGATCAGATTGCAACTGGCGTTTCCCGGCGCCATCCCCTTCATCGACGCCAATGTCTATTACCAGGCCGTGACCATGCATGGCATGATCATGGTGGTCTATATGCTTACCGCGATTTTTCTCGGCGGTTTCGGCAATTACCTCATTCCGCTCATGGTCGGCGCGAGGGACATGGTGTTTCCCTTCGTCAATATGCTGAGCTATTGGGTGTATCTGCTGGCGACGCTCGTTCTCGCGGCAAGCTATTTCGTTCCCGGCGGGCCGACCGGCGCGGGCTGGACGCTCTATCCGCCGCAAGCAATTCTTACCGGAACCCCTGGCCATGAGTGGGGCATCATATTGATGCTCTCGTCGCTCATTCTCTTCATCGTCGGCTTCACGATGGGTGGCCTCAATTACGTCGTGACGGTGCTGCAGGGCCGCACGCGCGGCATGACGCTCATGCGCATGCCGCTCACTGTTTGGGGCATCTTCACTGCGGCGGTAATGGCGCTTCTTGCCTTCCCGGGTCTGTTCGTCGCCTGCGTCATGTTGTTGCTCGATCGCACGCTCGGCACCAGCTTTTTCGTTCCGGCGATTGTGGAGATGGGCGAACGGCGCGACTACAGCGGCGGCAGCCCGATCCTTTTCCAACATCTGTTCTGGTTCTTCGGGCACCCTGAGGTCTATATCGTCGCGCTGCCGGCTTTCGGCATGGTTTCCGATCTTATCAGCGTCCATGCGCGCAAGAATATCTTCGGCTATCGCATGATGGTCTGGGCGATTCTGGCGATCGGCGTTCTGAGCATGGTGGTCTGGGGCCACCATATGTATGTGAGCGGCATGGACCCGATCTTCGGCTTCTTCTTTGCCGTCACCACGCTTGCCATCGCCGTTCCGACAGCGATGAAGGTCTATAATTGGGTGGTGACGCTCTGGCGCGCCGACATCCATTTTACAACGCCGATGCTCTTCGCGCTGGGTTTTCTCGTCACATTCGTGAATGGCGGAATCACTGGTCTTTATCTTGGCAATGTGATCGTCGATGTTCCGCTCTCGGCGACGCTGTTCGTCGTCGCGCATTTCCATATGGTGATGGGCGTCGCTCCCATCCTGGTGATCTTCGGCGCGATCTACCACTGGTATCCGAAGATCACAGGCAGATTGATGGACGAGCGCTTGGGCAAAGTCCATTTCTGGATCACCTTCCTCGGCGCCTATGCCGTGTTCTTCCCGATGCATTACCTCGGGCTTTCCGGCGTTCCGCGCCGTTTTTACGAGATGGGGGACGCCGCCTTTCTCCCGCACTCGATCGTCGGGCTGAATATCTTCATGACAATCATGGCGCTGATCGTGGGCTTTGCGCAGGCCATCTTCTTCTACAACGCTCTCAGCAGCCTCAAGCATGGCGCGCTCGCGGGGGGCAATCCCTGGCGCGCGGCGTCGCTGGAATGGCAGACGCCGGAAACCCCTCCGGGGCACGGCAATTGGGGCAAACAGCTCCCCATCGTTTATCGCTGGCCTTACGGCTACAGCATCCCCGGCGCTGCGGAAGATTTCGTGCCGCAGAATGCGCCGCCGCAGAGAGGAGAAGATGCGACATGAGCGTCATGGGGCTCTTTTTCATCTGCGTCTTTTCGGTGGCGCTCATCTATCTGTGGCGCGAGGGCGTGTTGGAGGCGTCTTGGCTGCAAGAAGGCGAGATAGCAGCCTATCGCGCCAATGGCGGCCGCCCGCCCAATGCGGCGAAGACCGGCCTCATCGTTTTTCTGGCCGTGGCTCTCTGCCTTTTCTCGTTGCTTTGCGCGGCCTTTTTCATGCGGATGGGCTCGTATGATTGGCTCTCGCCGCCTTTGCCCGGCATTCTTTGGTTCAACACAGCCGCTCTCATCGTCGCGAGCGGCGCCCTGCATGTCGCGAGCGCCGCGCGAAAGACAGCGGCTGGGGAGCGAATGAGATATGCGCTATCCGCCGGCGCCGTTGCGAGTCTGGTTTTCCTGTTCGGGCAGCTATGGGCCTGGCGCGACATGATCGCAGGCGGCTTCTATGCGTCGCAGAATCCAGCCAATGCTTTCTTCTTCCTGCTCACGGGCGCCCACGCGCTACATTTGCTGGGAGGGCTCGCCGTCCTGTTCTGGACGATCGCGCAAGCGTCGCGGCAGGAGGCGGAGAATGCTTTGGCGGGGACGGTCGAACTTTGCGCCATCTACTGGCATTTCCTGCTCGCCGTTTGGTTGCTCCTTTTCGCGCTGCTCGTCGGATGGGCGGACACGCTCGGCGTCGTGTGCCGCCGTCTTCTTTCGTGATCGAAGGATCGTCGCATGTCAGTCGAGTCTGTGGGGCAAAAGACGGCGGTGGAGGCTCAACGGCCAAGCGGCGTGAGCGGCGTCGTCGCGGATTGGTCCTCGGATCAGCGCTCCTTCAAGAGCGCGTCCTGGGGAAAGACGATGATGTGGATTTTCCTCGTCAGCGACACATTTATTTTTAGCTGTTTTCTCGTTTCCTACATGACCGTCCGCATGTCGACGACGGTTCCCTGGCCGAATCCCAGCGAAATCTTCGCGCTCGACATCGGCGGAAAGAAAATCCCGCTCATCCTCATCGCCATCATGACCTTCGACCTGATCACAAGCTCGGGCACAATGGCGATTGCCGTCAATTACGCCTATGCGCGGGAGCGTCGGAAGGCGGCGCTGATGATGCTGGCGACGGCTTTCTTCGGCGCGACCTTCGTCGGCATGCAGGCGTTCGAATGGACCAAGCTTATCCAGGAAGGGGTGCGCCCTTGGGGCAATCCTTTCGGAGCCGCGCAGTTCGGCTCCTGCTTTTTCATGATCACCGGCTTTCACGGCTTCCATGTTTCGATGGGCGTGATCTTCCTTCTGATTATCGCGAGATCCGTCTGGCGCGGCGACTATGATCGGGCGAAGCCCGGATTTTTTACGGGCCGCCGGGGCCGGTACGAGATCGTCGAGATCATGGGGCTTTATTGGCACTTTGTGGATCTGGTCTGGGTGTTCATTTTCGCCTTCTTCTATCTCTGGTGAGCGGCGACGACTCTTTCAGGAGGAGCAGGGAAATGGAAGCGGCTGGTGATAAAATGACAGCTCTCGCGCACGCCTCGTCCGCCAAATCGCGTAGCACGCCGGGCGCCGCCGTTCATGGCCAACAGCACCCGATCGCACTCTATCTACTGGTCTGGGTCTTGCTGTTTGTTTTGAGCGCCTGCTCCTATTTGGTCGATTATTTCAATTTCCACGGCGAGCTTCGTTGGGGATTGATCATTCTGTTCATGCTGCTCAAGGCAGGGCTGATCGTCGCGGTGTTCATGCATATGGCGTGGGAGCGCCTTGCGCTTGTCGCCGCCATTCTTGTTCCGCCGCTCGCCGTGCTCGTTTTTGTTGGAGCGATGGCGCTCGAAGGCGGTTACACGAATATTACGCGGCAGGTCTTTTTTGCGGCGGCAACGCAATCGCGCGCGGTCGAGCATTAACGCGCATTTCGCTCGCGTGGTATCATGCGAGCGAAAAGAGCGCAGAGTCGAAACGCGCTCTAGCGCAGCACGAGAACCGGGCAGGCCGCATGCCGCACGATCGCGCTGGCGTTCGAGCCGATCAGAAAGCGGTCCATGTCGGGGCGATGCGAACAGAGCAGGATAAGGTCGGCGCCCCAGCGCCCCGCCTCCGCCAGGACGGTTTGATACACCGGCCCGAATAGCAGCACTGTGGAAATGCGCTCAGCCGGGCGATCGATATTGGCCGCGACCTGCGCTAATTCGCTCTCGAAACCCCGCCTTATATTCTCGTCGAAATCACGAGGAAGATAATCGAGGAGCTTGATCGGCGTGAGCGATTGGACATTGATCAGACGAATTTCCGCGTCGAAAGCTTTGGCGAGCGTTTCGGCGTAATCCACGGCCAGCTTTGTCATCTGAGGCTCGGCAAGATCGAGCGGGACGAGGAGCCTTGTGAGCATCGCGAATGTTTCCCGATCAGAGCGCATTCCGCAAAAGGTGATAGACTTTTGCGATAAGAATGCGCTCCAGCTTTGTGACTCTGCGCGCTTTCTCATTGCTCGCATGATTCCATGCGAGCGGAAAGCGCGCTAGGCCGGATCGACTCTCATCACATATAGGGCCGAGCAGAGGCGCTGGCTCGTCGCCCTACCATCCCGGAAACAGCGAAAAGGCGCGCTTCGATTGGTCTTGCGGATCGACAAAGACGGTCGCGGTCCGGCCGGCCACGAGTCGGATGTTCGGTGGGGGCTGATCGAGAGCGATGCGCACGGGAATGCGCTGGGCCAGCCGCACCCAATTGAAGGTGGGGTTGACGTTCGCCAGAAGATTGGCGCCGCTGCTGCGGTCGCGATCCTCGATGCCGCTCGCAATCCCCTCGACATGGCCGAAGAGAGGCTGGCGCTCGCCCATCAGATGCACCGCGACGCGGTCGCCGACATGGATCATGGGGAGCTTGGTCTCCTCGAAATAGCCGTCCACGTGGAGGCTATCCTCGTCGACGAGCGCCGCGACGCTTTTGCCCGCCGTCACATAACTTCCCGGCCGCAGCTCGAAATTCGTCATCGCGCCATTGACGGAGGCGCGCACCTCGGAACGCTCGAGATTGAGGCGGGCGAGATCGCGGTCGGCGACCGCAAGGTCGTAAGCCGCGCGCGCCTGCTCGTGCTGCCCCGTCACATTCTCGAACTGTTGCTTGGAAACGGCGATGTTGTTTTTGGCGTCGAGCGTGCGGTAGCGCGTGAAGTCCTGCGCCGTGACTTCGAGCGCAGCGGTGCGGCCGGCGAGGGTCGCCTCCGCCTGGCGCAACGCCAGCTCGAAACGCTTTCGGTCGATGCGGAACAGGACATCGCCCTTCCGGACGCGTTGGTTGTCGTGCACGAGGACGTCGCTCACGAGGCCGGAGACGTCGGGCGCGACAGCGACGACCTCTGCGCGAACGCGGCCGTCGCGCGTCCATGGCTCTTCCTCATAATAAGACCACAGACGCCATCCCACGAAGACCGCAGCCAGCGTTATCGCCACAGTGATCGCGGCGCCGAGAGATTTCGCCAGTGCTTCCTTCATAGCGCGGTCCTCGAAAGCACGTGAAGGAGGGCGCCGAGGAAACAGACGAAGACGGCGGCGTTGAACAGACCCCGGTGCCAGAGAAACCGATAAAGGCCCAAGGCGCTCAGCGCCAATCGCAACAGGGAAGTGAGAAGGTAGGCGAGCGGCGCACACACCAGAAGTCCGGGCGCATAGAGTCCAAAGAAACTCACCTCCGCATTCATGGATGTCCTCCGAAATCTGCGAGTTGAAGCGGCTCCGCTTGCGGAAAGAGGCAACGACGCAGACCCGCGAGCGCAAGAAGCGCCTCCCTCTCCGCCGCCTCGCCGCCGCGCAGGGCCCGAATGGCGCGATCGAGCGCTGCGAGCGCGCGGCTGTCGAGCGGCGTATGCCGCCGATAGTTGCGTCGCAGGCGCAACAACGCGGCGTCGAGCCGTCGCCGCGCTCTTTGCGGAAGCTTCGCGCGCGCCTTGCGGGCCTCGACCATATTCAGCCCCGCCCGCAATTGCCGCATGGCGTCCGGCATGTCTTCATCGGCCGATTGCACGATGGGCGCGATCGTCGACAGCCTGTCGAACATGAGCCCCAGCAGATAGGCGTCATTGCGCCGGCTTCGAATATCGGCAACCTCCGCGAGGCTGCGGTTATTCGCGCGAACAAATTGCGCCGCGCGCCATTCCGCGCCGATGACGCGCACCACCGCGGTAGTTGCCGCCGCGATCGCCATGCCGGAGATCATCGCCATGCCGGTGTTCAAGAAGGCTTTGGCGTCTACCTCATAGGCGCTTTGGAGCGCCATGGTCGTCGGCATGAGGATGCCAAGAGCGACGCCGATCACAAAGGTCTTCGGCTCCGCAATGAGCAGGCCGAAGAGAAGCAATGCCGGCGCAAGCGCAAGCGCGAGAGTCTCGAAACTATGGACCTTGGGGAGAATGACGAAAACATAGAGGCCGGAGGTTGCGACGGCGACGGCGCTCCATATCCCGAACTTCCGGATAGAAGGCACGGGATCGTCCTGTGTGGCAAAGAGACTGCCCGCGACGGCCGCCATCATCGCTGCGGCGGCGCCTTCCTGCCAGCTCGTGAGAATCCAGAAGGCGCAGCAGAAGATGAGGGCGAGTGAGAGCGTCGCGGCGGCAATGAGCGCGCGGGCATGCTCGTCATGGCGAACGCGCGGCGCATCTGCGTCGATCGGAAAGGCGAGGGGCTTGTCGAGGCTCTGCGTGTTGGCGGCAAGGGCGCGCGCGAGGGCGTCATTGTCCGAAAAAAGAGCGACAAGGTCGCGTAGGCGAAGCGCGAGGGTGAGCTCGACGAACGCCCGCCAGCATGTGATGGGGCCGCGAGCGCGGGTAAAGGCGTCTATCCCTTCCAACATAGTAGCGTCCGCGCGAGGGGCGTGGGCCGTGAAGGCGGGATCGACGCGCAGGAGCAAAGACGCCATCTCGGGCGAGGGACCGCCGAGCGCGCCGAGTTCGCGCATCAGGTCCCCGACAGCCGAAATCATTGGCAGCGTCATGAGCATGCGCGGAACAAGGCTGTGCGCCAAAGGCGACACAGCCGGGTCTGTGGCTGCTTCGAAAGGCAGATGCTCGGCAAGCGCTTCGATCTTTGTCGTGTCGGCGGCAAGCTGCAGCCAATGCGCTTCTCGGGCGCCGGGATCGATTTTACGCAGCGCGTCGCGTCCGGCGGCCCGCGCGTCGCTCAGCCAAAGCGCAACGCGTTCCGCCACTGCCGGTCCGACGCTACGCGGGAAAAGCAGGCTCGACACCAAAGCGGCGCAAAAAATGCCGACGAGAATTTCTTCGGTGCGCGCCAAGGCGAGGTCGAAGATCTCGATGGGCGTATCGACCGCCGGGAATCCGATGATTGCTGTCGTATAGCCCGCGAGCATGAAGGCGTATCCACGCGGGCTCCGATCGAGAATCGACGCATAAAGGCACAGGCCCGACCAAATCGCGATGGCGAGGATGAGCACGGGCGGCGCATTCACGAGGTTGGGAACGAGCGCAATGGCCATAGCGGCTCCCGCTAATGTTCCAATCGCGCGATAGAAGGACTTCGAAAATGTTGCGCCCGTGAGCGGCTGTGCGGTGATGTAAACGGTTGCGAGCGCCCAATAGGGCCGCGGCAAGTCCAGCCAGAAGGCGACCGCCAGCGCGAGGACTCCGGCAAGGAACGCCTGAATGGAGAAAAGCCAATGCTCGGGGCGGGGCAGCACGTAGTTTCCTTCGTGAAACGAAGCCGCTCATCGGGCCGGCTTCGCCAACCCTCTTGATTTTATAAAAATGACCGGTTAGTCATTTTGTGTCAAGAGAGGGAGCATTCAAGATGGCGGCTGGCGCTCAGCGGCGAGGCGACGCTCCGCAGAAAGAGCTGCGGCAGCGGGCGAGGAGCCCGAGCGTAGAGAAAACGACTCAGACGCGGCGCGCGATCGTTTCAGCGGCGCTCGCGGAGTTTCTGGAGCGAGGCTTTGCATGCGCGACCATGGATGCGGTCGCGAGGCGGGCGGGCGTCGCAAAGGGCACGCCTTATCGTTATTTTCCGACGAAGGAAGCCTTGTTCGAGGGCGTGGTTCGGCAGGAGATCGCTGGCGCGGTCGTCGATGTGAACGCCGCCAACCGGGCGCCGGGCGAGAAGGTGGGCGCGTTTCTCAGGCGCACCATGTCGCCTGCAATGCAGGTGGTCGAGCGTCAGGGACGCGCGGCCCTGGCGCGGCTCGTCCTGACAGAGGGCGTGCGTTTTCCCGTGCTCGTCGAAATCTACCGCCGCGAGATGTTCGATCCTTTGCTGAACCAGCTTCGCAACCTTGTGCGATCGGCGCGCGAGGAAGGCGAATTGAAATCCGATGCGCTGGTGGACAATCCGGAGCTGCTGATTGCGCCGATCTGGTACGGGATCGTTCACAATGGCTTGCTCGACAGGTCACAGCCCCTCGATATCGGGGCGCTCTTCGACGCCAATCTCGATCTTCTCTTCGAGGAATAAGAAGAGCCGTGAAAAACAAGCGAGGAATCGCGCGCTCGGACAGCTTGGCGAGGCGCCGTCTCCTTGTTGGCGCGGTTTTGAGCGGCTCGATATTCGCCGGCGGAATCGAGGCTCATGCCGAGAGCCTGCGATCGGCTTTGGCGCGCGCCTATGTCGAAAACCCCGATTTGAACCAGAGCCGGGCGAGCGTTCGCGCGCAGGACGAAGAAGCGCCGAAAGCGCTTGCGGGCAAGCGCCCGAAAGCCAGCATTCAAGCGACGGCGGGGTGGCAGGTTGGGGCGATCAAAATCCCGGCGGGCCGATCTGCGAACGGACAACGCCAGTTTGTCGATGACGCCTTCTCGAGCTTTCCTCGCGGCGCGACGCTCGCTGTTTTGCAGACCCTTTTCGATGGGGGGCGCACCGAAAGCGCCTTCAGGCAGGCCGAGTCGAGTGTTTTCGCCGCGCGTTCGACCCTGCGTCTCACCGAACAGGCCGTCCTCCAGAACGGCGCCGCCGCTTATATGAACGTCCTGCGCGATACGGCGATAACGCGCCTGAGTCGGAATAATATCTCGGTGCTGGAGCAGCAGCTCAGAGTGACCGCCGACCGTTTCAGCGTGGGCGCGGTCACGCAGACCGATGTCGCGCAAGCGCAGGCATCATTGGCGCAGGCGCGCTCACAGCTTTACGCGGCTCAGGCGCAACTCAAGACCAGCATCGCCGGCTACCGCCAGATTATCGGCAACGAGCCAAGGCGCCTGGAGCCGAGCCCCTCGGTCGAGCCCTTGCTGCCAAAATCCCTGAACCAAGCGATTACCGTCGCGCTGGCCGAACATCCGGGCGTGACCGCGGCCCTGCATCAGGTCGATGCAGCGGAACAGGCTGTGAAGGCGGCCGAAAGCGTGCTTTCGCCAACTCTATCGGTTGGCGCGCAGCTCACGAACGAACGCGACGCGATTCTGGGCGTCCCAGGCACGCGCCAGTTTGCCGCCGCGGTCGTCGGGCAGCTCAATGTGCCGCTCTATCAGGGCGGCGGCGAATATGCGTCGATCCGCCAGGCCAAGGAGCGTCTCGGACAGGCGCGGCTGAATGCGGATCTGCAACGCGACAGCGTAAGGGCGAGCGTGGTATCGAGCTACGGGCTTCTCGAAACGGCGAAGGCGTCTCTGACGTCCTGGCGCGCCGCCGAAAAAGCGGCGGAGATTGCGCTCATTGGCGTGCGGGACGAGGCGAAAGTCGGAAGGCGCACGACGCTCGATGTCTTGAATGCTCAGCAGGCGCTCCTGAACACGCGCGTCGCGATCGTTGTCGCGCAACGCGATCTCGTCGTCGCGTCCTACGCCGTTCTCGGCTCCATCGGGCGGCTTTCAGCGGACACTCTGAATCTCGATGTCGCGATCTACGATCCGAGCGCCCATTATGATCAGGTCAAAGTCAAATGGTTCGGCGTCGAAACGCTGGGCGGTCCGTAATCGACGAGGGCGCTTTTTACTTCCGCTCGATTGGTTCGGCGCCATCACCGACGCTCGCGCCGTTTGGACACACAGGGAACACCGCCGTCATTGCGAGGAGGCGGAGCCGACGAAGCAATCCAGGGCCGCATCGCTGCGGGCAAAACCAGCGCTCTTGTGGCTGCCCGCCGGGAAAAACACGCGCCCGGTGCGAGCTGTTCAAACGAAAATGGAATGGCGCCTGATCTTCAGTGTTGGCCCTCGACCAGCTTTCGCGCTGCATCGCGCATGCCCGCGCGCGACTCATCATGCAGATAGGGCATGTGCCCGCCTTTCAGCACGATGAGGCGGACACGGTCGGCGTCCCCATAGGCGGGCAGTTGATCGAGCATCAGCTTGGTGGCGAAATAGGGCGTCACGAGATCGGCGACGCCATGGACGACAAACACCCGCAGTCTGGGATCGAGCGCCAAGGCGTCACGCAGATCGGAGACAACCTCGGCGTTCTCGCGTCCGCCATGACCGAAATCCCAGCGGCGTGCGATCCGTTCATTGAGGATGAAATAGCGTGCTTCGCCGATCGGCCAGGCGAGCTTTTCCTGGGTGAGGCGCATCATGGCTGCGCCGAGCGGCGTGCGCCATGTTTCGAGAACTGGATCGCTCCAGTCGCTCACCGGCGCAAAGGGCGTGGGATCGTAACCCTCCACGCCGCCGTCATAGGCGCTGGAGACGCGCTGCTTGTTGCGACCGCGTTCGCGGCTAAAGCTCTTCGCGTCGATACGGGCGCCGAGGCGCGAGACGAAATGGCTGTCGAGCAAGGTGAAGCGTGCGACGGACTGGTTCATGCGGGCGAGCGCTTGTCCATCCTTGGCGCCTTTGAGCAGGTCGACGACATAGTCGCCCGCAGCGTAGGTTTCGGCGTCCGCCAGCTCGGTCCGCCCGTTAGAGCCGCGCGCGACGGCGGTCATGGAGGGCAGCAGACCCGCGTAAGACAGAAGATTGCGCCCGCCCTGCAACCAAGTAAAATCAAGCGCGGGCGACACCAGATAAAGACCCTCGACGCCAATGTTCTCGCGCTCCCTCAAAGGCGCGAGCACTTTAATCGCGCGAAAAGCGCCGTAGCTTTCGCCGACAATATATTTTGGCGACAGAAGACGGCCCCTGGCGGCGAGCCATTTGCGCATGACGACGGCGAGCGCCTCGGCGTCGCCGTCGACGGAGAAAAAGCGCTTCTCGATGTCGTCGCTGTCGGACAACAATTTGCTGTAGCCCGTCCCAGGCGGATCGATCAGGACGAGATCGGCGAAGGCGAGCCATGTCTCCGCATTGTCGGCAAGCACGGGCGCTCGGGAAGGGGAGGGGGCGTCCGCCGGGAAGCGCAGCCGCCAGGGCGAAAGGGCGCCCAGCCCCAACCATGCAGAGGCGGCGCCTGGCCCGCCGTTGAAGACAAAAATGACCGGGCGCGCGGCGGCGTCGGCGCCGTTGCGCTCATAGGATACATAGGCGACGTCGGCCTGGGGCGCGTCGCTCTTGGCGTCGCGTAGCCGAATGGCTCCCGCACGCGCGGTGAACGCGACCTGCTCGCCTTGCAGAGAGATGATGTGAGATGTCACCGCCTCGGCCGGCAGCCCCCGCGCAACAACTTGTTCCTCCGGGTGTTTCTGGCTCTCGGCGCTGGCGAGCGGAGAAGCGCAGACAGCGAGCGCCGCCGCCAGCGCGATCGATGCAAATCTCATCATGCCGCATCCTCTCGTGAACTCGTCCAGAAAGCATATCGTCGCGGAGAAACGCCGCCGACTGCATTTTTTCGTCATTTTCCACGATCCGCGGCGCCTCCCCAATGTTCTATCTTCTATCTATCCGGCGGGCGGGCGATCCGGAGGCACAATGCGACCGATCCAAATCTTTTTCGTGCTCCTCGCGGCAACCCAATACGTTGGGGCGCTGGCTGCAGAGGAGGCCCAGCCAAAAAGAGAGCCGTCTGGCGCCGACGAAACCCTCAGCCAGCGCCTCGATAGGCAGAAAGGCGTCCTGAAACCGAAGCAGGACGTCGATCCCTCCTTTGTAAAACCAGCGCCGAAGATGGACCCTCGCTCGACGCCGGAGATCAAACCGCCGAGCCCCGAGGCGAAGTAGTTTGTAGAAGGGCCAATCAAACGGATCTCGCATCACTTTGTCGAGGGCGGGTATTTGATTGCGACCCGCCGAGGGGCGGAGCGGCGGTTGCCTCCCGGACGTCGACGCGCCGCTCTCGGGCTCATCAAGTGCGGCACGTTGCCTCGCAGCGGCAAAATTCCCCGGCTTCAAAACGGCCGGAGTTGGAGAAGTCGCCAAAAACGCGTCCAAAAAACATATTAAAAAACAATGTGTTCTGACGAGCGCTGTCTATCTGCCAACTGTTCGAATGGTTAAGAGAAAAATTTACCTAAAATTGTCCGTATTCTATTCAAATTCGAGCAAACGATCTATAGCTTAAATGTTTGCGGATTTCATTTGGCGTGTGAGTTTCCCTAATGCCCAACGAGCTCATCCTGGGGCCGATCAGAGTAGAGCACCTGACCGTCGATGCAGCACTGAAACAACTCGACGAGGCGCTGGAGAAGGACTCTCCGAAGCGCGTCGCATTTTGTAATGCGCACTGCGTCAGCCAAGCCCTTTTCGACCCAACCTATCGGGCGGCCCTATCACGCATGCTTCTTTTCAATGATGGGGTGGCGCTCGACATCGCGTCCAGGCTGATCACAGGCAAGCCTTTTCCCGCAAATTTGAATGGCACGGATTTCATTCCGGCCTTTCTCGCCAAATCGAAACACTCCCTGCGCATTGCTC
The DNA here is from genome assembly GCF_027925385.1 of Methylocystis iwaonis. Taxonomy (NCBI): domain Bacteria; kingdom Pseudomonadati; phylum Pseudomonadota; class Alphaproteobacteria; order Hyphomicrobiales; family Methylocystaceae; genus Methylocystis; species Methylocystis iwaonis. Next base: position 2,701,269 of record NZ_AP027142.1, on the reverse strand, counting down.
TCCTTGGCGGAAAACCGGGAGTCGCGCATCGGGCGGCGAAGAGCCTGGCGGCGCGCTATCCGCGGCATCAGGTCGTCTTCGTGCGCAACGGCTATTTTTCGGCAGAGCAGGAACGGGAGATCGTCGCGTTGATCGCCAAAGAGGCGCCGGACGTGCTCCTCGTGGCCATGGGCAACCCGCTTCAGGAACTATTCATGCACAGAAATGCGCAGGCGCTGAATTGCAAGCTCGTCTTCGGCGTTGGCGCGCTGCTGGATTTCCTGTCCGAGAGCATGCCTCGCGCGCCTTTCTGGATGCGAAAAGCGCGTCTCGAATGGCTGTTTCGGCTGAAGAACGAGCCGCGTCGGCTGATGGCGCGTTACACCGTGGGGGCAATCACTTTTGCCTGGGCGGTGTTGGTGTTCCGGATCAAAGCGACGCTCGATAGCCCTTGATCGTTCCGCGCATCCATTCGAGCTTGTCTCGCGCTGTCGTAAAGTCGAGCGCAACGAGCGAGAGTGCGGCGCGCGCGAACATCCGCGCCAAACGCCAAAGAAAATAGCCCGCGCCGTAATGGAGCCGCAACACGCGGCCAAATCCGGGCGCATAGGCGCGTGCGCGTTCGAGGGAGGCGCCGGCTCCTCCGGCGCCAACCTGATCGTGATGAACGATCAGATCGCTTTGGAACCAGGCGACGGCGCCGAGGCTCAGTCCCCGAAGCACATAATCCGTCTCTTCGCCCGATTTGAAAGCCGTCGACGCGCCCACGCCGAGTTCTTCGTTGAACGGGCCGATTTTGCGAGCCAGTTCGGCGCGCAAGAAGATGGTGTTGGAGTTGCCGCAGAACCACACATTGTGGCGATCGACGGCAACTGTTTCCGTCAGAAAATTCCCGAGCGAGTCTTTGCCCGAGGCGTCGACGGTCCTGCCCATGATCAGCTCGATGTCAGGATTTCGCGTGAAGCGTTCTGTGACGTCGGCGATGAGCCCATCCGGATACCAGCAATCGTCGTCGGGAAAGCAAATCAGCGCTCCTCTCGCTTCCGCAAGGCCGACATTTCGGGCTCGGGAGAGACCGCGCGGCGAGGTCAAATGTGAGATTTTGAGCTTGCCTGCATAGTCGGCGAGGATGGGATCGAGTGCGCCCGGCGGATTTTGGTCGACCAAAATCACCTCGAAGTCGTGGCGCGTTTGCCGGGCAAGAGACTCCAGCAGCCGGCCGAGCGGCGCGGTGCGGCCGACCGTGCAAAGGATGAGTGATAGGCTCGGGCTCCCGGATGCGAGACTCTCTGCCGGCCCATTAGCGCTGCGCATGAATTCTGCCTTCTAGAAAGTAGTTAGGTCGATCTTTATCATTTTCCCCGTAAATCCTTCGCTAAATTCGGCGGAATGCCATGGGGAGACGGCGGGCGCTAATGAAGATCGTTCATGTCGTTCGTCAATTCTGGCCTTCGAATGGCGGGTTGGAAGAATTCGTGCGCAGGCTCGCGCTCGAGCAGATCGCCAAAGGCGACGATGTCCGCATCGTTACGCTGGACGAATTGTTTACGCGCCGGGGCGTGAAGCTCCCTGAGCGCGAGACGCGGGAAGGGATCGCCATCCAGCGCATCCCTTTTCGTGGGTCGTCACGTTACCCCTTGGCGCCGAGCGTACTCGGCTACATTGGCGACGCGGAGATCGTTCATGTGCATGCAATAGACTTTTTCTTCGATTTTCTTGCCCTGACTCTTGGTGTGCGTCGTCGGGCGCTTGTCGCGACCACGCATGGCGGCTTCTTCCATACGTCCAAAAACTCTTTGCTCAAGCAAATCTGGTTCAATACCGTGACGCGGCTGTCCTCTCGCTTTTATGGCGCCATCGCAGCTTGCAGCGAGAGCGACTATCAGATGTTTGCGGGTATATCGCCTGCTAATCTGCGTCTCGTCGAGAACGGGGTCGATATTGCAAAATTCGCAAATCTGGCCAGCGCCGAACCGGTCAAAGCGATGATAACGATCGGGCGGCTCTCCGATAACAAAAGGATCGACCGTCTTCTCGATATGATGTCGGCCTTGGCGGCCAAGGATGATGAGTGGCGGCTGCATATTGTCGGAACTCAGTCCGATTGGTCGGGCGAACGCTTACGCAAGGAGATTTCCGCGCGCGGCCTCGATGCCAAAGTGGAATGCTATCTGGGGCTCGACGACGCTGGCGTCGCAGAGGTGATCCGGCAATCCAGCATCTTCGTCAGCGCCTCCGAGCATGAAGGGTTTGGCATAGCGCTCGTCGAAGCGCTGAGCGCAGGTCTCCTTCCGGTCGTCCATGGCAACGCGGCCTACCGCGGTTTTGCTTCGAAGCACGGCGCCGTTCGCATCGTCGATTATGAAGACTCCCGATCAAGCGCGGCCGCCGTTCGAGGCGCATTCGCGGATCTTGCCGCATCTCCGAACTTGCGCGACGACGGGATCAAGGTTGCGGAAAAATTCACGTGGCCGCAGGTCGGGCAGAAATACCAAACGATTTATAGAGACGTTCTCGGGCGGCGCGCCAGTGGATGAGGCGGATCGGCGAGCGCGCCGCTGAGCGAATGTCGTTCTTGGGCAGTTCGCGCTTGCGCCTCAGCGACGGCGCGCGCGTCCGTAGGCGCTTAGTACGCTCATCTGCGGCCGATCGTGGCCGTCTTTTGGTTCAACCGAGAACATATAGTCGCCCCACCAGGCGCCCGCCGCCCAATAAGCCCAACCGATCCATACGTCGCGGTTCTGCGCCATAAAGTCGAGCATCGCACGACCTTCGGCCAACGCTTCCGGCGTCGCCGCGAATCCAAATTCCCCGAGAAACGCCTTGGCGTGGCGGGCGCGCGCCCATTCGGTAAACTCTTTCAAACGCGCCTTGCCGGCGCCCAAACTCGCCTGAGGCGATGTGCCGGAGCTATCGGCGTCGAGATATTGGTGCAGCTCATAGGCGAAGTTGTCTCCTGGGTCCATGACGCCCGTCATGACGACGCCATTGTCGGTTTTGGTCCAGGAATGCGCGCCGCTCCAATAGGAGCCAGGAACGAGGATAAGCTGACGGGCGCCGCTCTTCCGAATGGCGGCGATTGCAGCGTTGGCGCCGGTCAACCATTCGGCGGCCGATTGTTCGTGCGGCTCGTTCATCAAACCGAAAATGACGTTGGTACGGCCACGTAACCGCGCGGCGATCTCACCCCAAACGGCGGCGAACTCTTGTGTCGCTGAAGCGTCTCGGCCAATGAGCCGTGAGTCGATCGCGCCATACTGATGGAGATCGATGATGACGTCGGCGCCCTTGCGCGCCGCATAATCGATCAAACCGACAAGGGCGCGCCAATCCTCGGTCACGATCGATTTATCGCTGACGAACAGTCGGCTGCTCAGCACGGGAATCCGGAACGTGAGCAAACCTCGCGCGGTGAAATAGTCGATCTGTTGCGTCGTCGGCAGGACGTAATCGATGTTTGGGCGGTTGCGCCCTGGATTCAACTCCGCGCCAGACAGATTTACGCCCGTCCTCCACGCGTCCGAGCAGAGAGCGACGTCCGGCGCGAAGACGAGGCTTGCCGCGAGGGTGATGGCGGACAGTCTCGAGAAGAGCGCCAAAGCGCGCTTTCGCGTGGCGGACTCGAGACGAGACGGAATGGAAAAGTGGAGCTTTGATCGCAAGATTCTGTCGCTTTCCGGCAGGCGCACGCCGCAACGATTTTACGTTTTACGGCGTCCATTCGCGCTGCAACATGAACATTCTCTCGAAATTGCGTGGTTTCGTTAATGGCGGATTTGATCGCGCTCCATTTCTTACCTTCGTAAACAACCAGGTTTATGATGCGTTTCCTCAGCCGTCCGCCAACAAGATTCCGGAGTTTAGATTAAATATGTAACATAGCGTTCACGACTGCGCTGCAGGAAGAGAGCGGTGAGTGAATGGCGTGTCCCTTGATCTCTGATGACGGGTTCGATCATCGACGTCGGCCGCTCGATGAAATTTTTCGGCCGGCCTCGCAGTAAAGAGGTTACGCGTAGGGTGGGACGACTTGTTCGCCGAGCTTTCGGGCTATCTCGAGCTCGAGCTTGAGCGCGGCGTTCTAAGTGGATTCGAAACGAAAAGGTAAACGAAACTTTATGTCCTTCGACCGTTTCGCGCGAAATTCGATCTTCGGCACGATTGCCGGCCTCAGCTCGGCTCTGGGCAGCTTCCTTGGGATGGTCATCGTGGCGCGGACGCTTGGTCCCGTCGGTTCTGGCGTTGTCAGCATGGGAATCTGGCTTGCCGGGACGGCCGTGACTTTCGCCGATTTGGGACTGCCTCTCACAGTATCCCGTTTTGTTCCCGAGTTGAACGCGCGCGAACAAAACCTGGAGGCGCGCGCGTTTGCTCCTTATTTTTTGAAAATGGTGTTGCTGACGACGGCGATCGTCGTCGGCCTATGCGTCGCTCTGGGCGTCGGCGGCGCCGAATGGCTGCGCGGCCATGTGCGATTCAGCATTCTGTCCAGCTCTCCGGATTCGATCTGGCTCGTTGTGGGATTTGTCTTCGCGTGTCAGGCCATCGGCAATTTTGGCCTATCCACGCTCCGGGGAGAGCAGCGCTTCGATCGAGCCGCGAAGCTGACGACTTTTGGGGCCCCGATCCAACTGACCGCGATGGCGGCCGGCGCTCTTATGGGAGGCGCCGAGGGCGCGCTGCTCGGTTATGCGGTGGGCGGCATGGCGACGGCGAGCGTCGCTTTGCGGTTGATCGGCGCCAAGGTCGATTTGCCCGACGAGCTGAAACGCCGATCGTGGCGCTTCGCCGTCAATAGCTGGATCGTCGGCGTCATTTCGACCATCGTCTGGTCGCGGGTGGAGCTTGCCTTTCTGGATTATTGGCGTGGCGCGCGGGAGGCGGGACTCTACTCGGCCGCCTATACGCTATGCGCCCTGGCCGTGCAGGGTCCGATGCTCATGACCGGCGGCCTCCTCGCCTATTTCTCCGAACGCCACGCTGTTTCGGATCAGTCGGGCCTCAAAGAGGCCTATGCGCAGGCCGTGCGATTTATGAGTCTTCTTCTGCTTCCCGCCTGTTTCGGCATGGCGGCGATCACGCCCGTTATCTTGCCTCTGCTCTTCGGCGACGCATTTTCCGACGCTGCTCCGGCTGCGGCGATCCTTGTTGGCGCGCAGGCCCTCGGCGCTATTTCGACAGTAAGCTCGACGTTTCTCATGTCGGTCGAGCGCGGCGCTTTTCTGGTGCGTGTCGGCCTGCTCGGCGTCCTGTTCTCCCTCCTGGCCGGAATGACGGTCATTCCGTTTTTTGGTCTCGAGGGCGCGGTGATCTCGCGGGCCTTTGTGCAAGGACTATTAACCATCCTGGCTTTCATCTTCATCGAGAGAGGGCTGCAGTGCCCATTTCCCCTCGGCGCCGTCCTTCGAATTACCGCCGCGGCGCTGGGCTGCGCGATCGCCGCGCGCGCCATCATTGTTCTGTGGCCGCAGCCTGTTGCACTCTTTCTTGCTATTCCCGCGGGCGCAATTCTTTACGTTGCGGCGATCCTCGCTTTCCGCGCCCTGACGCCGAGCGACATCCAGGCGGTGAGCAAGGTCGCGAACAGGCTGGCTACACGAGCGGCGCCATTGCTCGGCGCCTTTCAGGCCAGGCGACGCGGGTGAGGTGCCCCGAATATGGTTAGCGGAATTTTAAGCCGGTGGTTCTTAAAATTGTGGCCAGCGACCGATGCCCGTTTTTATGGCGTCGCGTGGAAAGCGGGTTTATGAATCGCGTGTCGGCCAGAAGCGTCAAGCAGCTCGGGAGGTTCGGCGCTCGGCCGGAAATCCAGGCCGGGACGCGGTCGCTTCCGCAGGATCGCCTCGATTTGGCGCGATTGATTCAGTTTCTTCGGCGGCGTGCGCGATGGATCGGAGGGACGACGGCCCTCGCCTTGGCGCTCGGACTCGTCTTTTACGTCGTCGCGCCGGCGAAATACCGTTCGGCTGCGGAATTGCTGATCGATCCGCGTGGAATTGCGGTCTCCAAGACGGACTCGGCGTCGCAAACCCAGGGCGCCGACAGTAATCTGCTCGATCTCGAAACGTACCGCTATCTCATCCTGTCCAAGGCCGTCCTCGGCTCCGTCGTCGACAGCGAGCATCTCGCTGACGACCCGCGTTTTGCCGGGCCCGGCTTTTTCGGCAGGCTTTTCAAATTCGGCGCCAAGAGCGGCGACGCGCGCGAAGCCGCGTTAGCGAAGTTGATCGACAGCGTCGAGGTAGTGCGCGGCGAACGCGCCCTTATTCTGGACGTCGTCGTCACGACGTCGGACCCTCAGCTTTCGGCGCGCCTCGCGAACGCCATCAGCCGGGCGTTTTTCACGCAACAGGCCAATGCGCGCACTGAGGCGGCCAAGCGCGCCGGGCTGGCGTTACAGACACGCGCTGAACAATTGGCTCGGCAGGTCCAGGAAGCGGAAGTCAAGGTCGAACGCTACAAATCCGAACATGATCTCTCCGGCCAGGCGGGCAAGCTCACCGAGGAGCAGCAGCTCAACGATGTGAACTATCAACTCGGGCTGGCGCGCTCGCAGACGGCGACGCAGCATGCGCGCTACGAGGAGGCGTTGCGGCTGAGCCGCTCGCGCGCCGAGACGGACCAATTGAGCGAGGCCGAATCCTCGCAGGTGTTGATTGGATTGCGCGCGCAATACGCCGCTCTCATGCAACAGAAATCGGCGCTCGAAACTCAGTTCGGGGCTCAGTATCCCGCCGTCGTCGACGTGAACCGCCAGTTGCGCACGGTGAGCGGATTGATCAAGGACGAGCTGACGCGGCTCGTCGGCGCCGCGCTCAGCGATTACCGCCGCGCTCAGGCGAAGGAGGCGGCGCTGGAGAAAACCCTCACGGAGCTCAAGCAGAAGTCATACCGCCAGAATGAATCGGTAATCGGCTTGCGCGCCTTGGAGCGCGGCCTCGAGGCGACGCGGGCGCTATACCAATCCTCCTTGACGCGCGCCAAAGACCTCGAGGAAACGCAGGACGTCGACAGCTCGACGTCGCGCATCATTACAGAAGCCACGCCCGCGTCGAAACGCAGCGGCGCGCCCTTGCCGCTGATACTTGGAGGCGCGCTGATCTGCGGCCTGGGTCTGGGATCGGCGCTCGGCTATCTGCGCGATCTCTCCAGCAACAACGTGGATGCTGGCGCCGGCGCTTCGCTGGGAGACCGTCTTGGCCTGCCCGTCGTTGCGCAGGCGGTGTTTGCGCGCCGGGACGCGATGGGTAATGCTGCGGCTTCCCGGCGCGGCGATCCTCCTGCGATAGAGGTCCAATCAGAGCAGTTGCTCGATTGGATTCTCTCCATACCGCCACGATATGGCGCGCGCATCATATGTGTCGCCGGGCTAGACGGCGATTTACGGAAATCGAGGATATTGTTCGAGTTGGGCGTCGCTTGTCTTTTGGACAAGCGACGCGCCCTTGTCGTCGATACCGACCTCGACGGGAGCGCGGCGAGCAGCTTTTGGCGCAAAGCTGGCGAAGGCTTGGTGAGCGCGGAACGCCGTGTGCAGCCATTCGAATTGGCCACATTCGAATTGGCGCCGTTCGAAGAATTCGAAGCTTCTTTTGCAATCTACGGCCCTGGCCCCGGGGCGCTCGAATTCTTGTGGCTCGGCGACGTAACGGGCCGGAACAGGAATTCTTTGACGGCGGGACGCCTCGAACGAGCGCTTCAGCCTTGGACAGAGGACGCTGACATTGTCTTGATAGACGCAGGCCTGGACGAGAACCTGGACCGCGCCTGCAGGGAGATTTCCGACGGCCTGGTCGTGCTCGTCGACAGCGACCATATGTGTGCTTCCGACATGGCGAGCCTATCGGATCGGCTCGGGCCGAAATATCCGGATTCAACTTGCGTCATGCTCGTCAGCGAAAGGGCGGCGGCGTGAGCGCCGGCCACTCTGACGCGTTCGACTGGCTACGCACCGCCGAGACTCGTTATGGGGCGAGCTTCGCGGGATGGATTGTTTTCGGCGCGCTGACGTTCAATTTCATCCTGTGCTTCGTCAACACGAAGATTTTCGGGGTCAGCGCCGCAATTGTGATGGCGTCGGAGATGGCGCTTCTTGGCCTCGCCTTACTCCTGGTCCTCAGAGACAATCCGCCCTTATACGCGGTCCTCGCGGGCTATGTGTCCTTCGCGCTCTATTTGAGCAGCCTGCAAGGCGCGTTGGATATGAAGGCGATACGAGATATTCTCATCCCGATCGTTTTTTTGTTTCTCGGCCGCCGTCTCGGTTCGCCGGAAGCAGGCGACCGGCTTGTCGATATATGCGTCTGGACAGTGCTGGTCGTCGGAATCTGTGAATATTTGTTCCTGCCGTATTATCTGAAGTTCTTCGACATATTGGCCTATTACGTCGCGCGCGGGACGGTCGACGCCGCCGCGGCGGACACCACTGGAACAGGACTTTTCGCTAGCGGAATTCGGCCGGAAGGGCGAACGCTCCTGCCGTTCCTTGGCCCGCACCGTGTTTCGTCGATTTTCCTCGAGCCCGTTTCGGTCGGCAATTTTGGAGCGGTTGTCTTCTCGTGGATCATATTGCGCAATGTCGAGCGTCCGCTCGTCATGGCGATGAAGCTTCTACCCGCCACCGCCGTTTTCGTGCTCGCCGACGCGCGTTTCGGCCTGATGGTGTCACTGACGAGCTTCGTCTTGTTTCCGCTGGCGCGGTATATCGGACGGTTGCCGATCCTGCTGGCGCCCTTCTGCGTCCTTCTGCTTCTTGCCGTAAACGGCTTCCTCAACCCCGACAAGCCGTGGGACAATGGTTTCGCCGGTCGACTTCTTCTGACCGGTCAGATGCTTTCGCATCTCGATTTTTGGGAGGCCATGGGCTTCGTGCAGGTGACGCGTTTTGTCGCCGATTCAGGATATACCTACACGCTCACCAAATTCGGGCTGCTCGGCTGCATCGGCCTCTGGAGCTTATTCGTGCTGCGCCCCGTCTCGGATGAAGCGGCCTGGCGCTATCGGCTGTTTACCGCAATTTACATCATCGCATTGCTGATGATCAGCAATTCAATGTATTCGATTAAAACCGGGGCTCTGCTCTGGTATCTTCTCGGCTGTTTGGAGGCGCCCGCAGCGCTCGATGAATATTACGAAGGGGTTGAAAGTTGACCGCCACGATCCCCACCGCCTTCAGCGCCGCAACCGAGGGGGGAATTCCTGTCACCTTCTCTGGTTGCGCGGGCTTTTACCATCCGGGCGGGGGCGACGTCGCCGTGCTGATGTGCAGCGCCTGGGGCTATGAAGAATTATGCGTTCGCGCAAGCTGGCGGCAAATGGCCGATGAATTGGCCACGGCCGGCTTTCCAACGCTCCGCTTCGATTATCCGGGCGTCTGTGATTCACTCGGCGCCTCGACAGAGCCATGGCGCCTCGACGATTGGATCGACGCAGCCAAAGCGGCCGCCGCCTTGCTGCTGGATGTCTCGCAAGCGCGCCGGATCATCGTGCTTGGCCAGGGCCTCGGCGCGGGCGTCGCGATCCTTGTGGCGCAACAACTCTCGCGTGTCGAAGGCCTCGTTCTCCTTGCGTCATTTTCCAAGGGGCGTGCTTATGTTCGGGAACTGAGTGTTTCCGCCACTATGCTCGCAGATGCGGCTGGCGTTTCCATCGCCGCCCGCGCCGATGGGTCTTTGACCATGCTGGGCTTCGAGCTTCCGGCCTCGTTCGTCGGCGATCTCAAGAAACTCAATTTCCTCGAGTTGGAAAGCTTGCCGGCGCCTCGCGTTCTTTTGGTCGATCGCGTTCAAAGCCAGCAGGAACTCGCAAACCATTTCAACTTTCTTGGCGCGGCCGTCGAGCAGGTTCCCTACACTGGCTACGAGGAGCTCGTTTCCAATCCGACGATCACCGAGCATCCCCGCGAGGTCTTTTCCGGCATTGTCGGCCACATGGTCGCTTGGAGAGGCGATCGAACGCGCCCCTTTAATTCTACGCCGCGTGCGCCGCAACCCGCCAAGCCGCTCGTGGGCCCTTCGTGGCGGGAAACGCCGCTGCACATGGCGAACGGTCATGTGTTCGGCGTGTTCTGCGAACCGCTGGCTCCGCGCGTCGAGAGTGTTGCGCTGTTTCTCAACTGCGGCGCCAATCCGCACACGGGATGGCGGCGCATGACCGTCGACCATGCCCGCGTTCTGGCGGCGCATGGGATTGCGTCGCTTCGCATCGATACGACCGGGATTGGCGATTGCCCGGCGCCGATTGACTTTGGCGAAAGAATATACACGCAGGTGCAGACTGCGGATGTTCTCGCCGCCGTCGATTGGCTGGCGGGGCAAGGCAGGGGGAAAGTCTCCGTGATTGGCGTATGTTCGGGCGCCTATCAAGCCTTCCACGCCGCCATCCGCGAGCCGCGAATCGAACAAGCGATTATCATCAATCTCGTGGTCTTCGCCCGCGACCCCGCGCGCTCGGTCAGCGAATTGATAAAATATCACTCTCGCAGCAATACGGAATATTTCTCTCGCGTGCTCGATCGCGACGGGCTGATCAAGCTGCTCAAAGGCCAAGCGCCTATCCGCAAGCTGCTTTCGGTTGTTTTGGGGCGGATCGCGGATTCCGCCAAATACAAATTGATGTGGCTGATTCACTCGTTGGTCGGCAAAAAGCTCTTGAACGAACCGCAGAAGCGATTGGCGGAATTGGCTGCGCGCGGGACGCGGATCTCCTTCGTGACGAGCGCGGGAGATTTGGCGGAGGATGAGCTGACCAAATATTTCGGCAAAAATTGCGTCGGTCTGCGGGCATATGACAATGTCACTTGGTCGCGCATTCAAAACGCCGACCATAATCTGACGACGCAGGAAAGCGTCGATTGGCTGCGAGATCATCTTCTCGCCCGACTCGACGATCCGATAAAGAGTTCGTTCAGACAAGCGTCGTAACATCCTCGCCGGAAACGACGAGCAATCATTGCGACGCGGACTTGTGTGTCCGTATCGGCGGAGAAATGGAAATGAACGAGGCCATTCGGCAGGCTCTTGAGGAACATGGCCGCCTTGCTGTGTCAGTCGATACGCTCACCGGAGCGTCCGACCTCTACGCGGCCGGCCTGACCTCCTTCGCAGCCGTTCAACTTATGCTTGCGCTCGAGGAGAAATTCGACATCGAGTTTCCGGATAGAATGCTCAACAGGAAAAGCTGGGCGTCGATCGACATGATCGCGAGCTGCATCTCCGAGCTCAAAGGTAAAGGCGTCGCCGCATGAGCGCGCCGCTCGACCGTATTTCGAGCGTCGTCGCTGTCGCTGCGCGCCATGCGGAAGAAGTCGACAGAGAGGCGCGTTTTCCCTTTGAAGCCTTTGCGGCTCTCAAAGACGCGCGGCTGCTGTCTCTCCTCATCCCAGTAGAATTTGGTGGCGACGGCGCGCGGCTTGCCGAAGTCGCGGAAGTATGCTCCGCACTGGGACAGCATTGCGCGTCGACGGCCATGATCTTCGCCATGCATCAGATCAAGGTTTCCAGCCTCGTCTCTTATGGGGCGGAAACCGATTGGGGCAAGCGGTTCCTGCGCCGCATCAGCGACGAGCAACTGCTTCTTGCTTCGGCCACCACTGAAGGCGGCGTCGGCGGCAATATGCGCGCGAGCGTTTGCGCCTTCGAGCGCGAGGGAAGCGATTTTTGCGTCGAAAAGCGCGGCGCTTTGATCTCCTATGGCGCTCAAGCCGACGCCATCTTGGTCACGGCGCGGCGTGCGCCCGATGCGGCCGCCTCCGACCAGCTCATGGCCGCCATCACCAAAGATCAATACACGCTGTCGCGCACGGGCGTATGGGATACGCTCGGCATGCGCGGGACTTGTAGTGACAGCTTCATTCTGACAGCCAAGGCCCCGACCGAGCAGATTCTCGGCGCCGATTTCGCCGAAATCGCCGCGCAATCGATGCTGGCGACGGCCCACCTTCTGTGGGGTTCGGTGTGGTATGGCGTCGCCGTCGACGCGCTCGTGCGCGCTCAAAATTTCGTTCGCGCAGAAGCGCGCAAGGGCGGCGGCGGGCTGCCGCCCGGGGCTTTGCGATTGGCGGAGGCGTCCACGAAAGCCGAAGCGATGCGCGCAGCGCTCAAGGAAGGCCTCGCCCGCTTCGAGTGTGCGCAGGAGAATCACGAAGACCTCAATTCGATGAGTTTCGGCGTCCGATTCAACAATCTAAAGACTTTTGCCTCTGAAACGGCGATCGACATCATTAATCACGCGCTGTTGATCACCGGAATCTCGGGCTACCGGAACGACAGTCCGCACAGCGTGGGCCGCCATATGCGGGACGCGCTCTCGGCGCGGATCATGATCTCGAACGACCGGATCTATCAGAACCTGTCGAATATGCTGCTTGCCCATCGACTCGATCCAAGGCTTTCTTAAATGTGTGGCGCTTGTTCCAGTTTCCTCGACAATTTGTTCGCCAAAGGCATTCTTCATGCGACTGGCGTCGATGGGTTATATGCGCGTGGCGGACGCTTCGAGGCTGTCATCGAGGGGATCGACGCGCTTATCTCGAATTTCGGCGCTAAGGACGGCGCCGAGGTCATCCGCTTTCCGCCGGGGATGAATCTGTCGCTCTTTCAAAAGAGCGGCTACATGAAATCATTTCCCCAGCTCGCAGGGACAGTGCATAGTTTTGCAGGCTCCGAGCGCGACCACTTGCTGCTGCTCGATCGGATTCACAATGGCGAGAAATGGACCGATGGGCAGGAGGCGACAGAGATCGCGCTGACGCCCGCGGCTTGCTATCCGCTTTATCCGATCGTCGCCCAGCGCGGTAAACTGCCTTCAGGCGGACTGCTTTTCGACGTGCAATCCTATTGCTTCCGTCACGAGCCGTCGAAAGACCCGGCGCGGATGCAGATGTTCCGAATGCGGGAATTTGTGCGTATCGGCCCGCCGGAGACTGTCACGAGCTTTCGGCAGGATTGGCTGGATCGCGGCCGGGAATTCGCAGGCGCGCTCGGCCTGCCATTCGAAATCGACGTTGCGAACGATCCTTTCTTTGGTCGCAGCGGGCGCATGATGGCGTCCAGCCAGCGTGAGCTCGGACTGAAGTTCGAACTCCTTGTTCCGATCGAAGACGCCGACAAGCCGACGGCCTGCCAGAGCTTCAATTACCATCAGGACCACTTTGGTTCGCTCTGGGGCATCCAGACGGCTGCCGATGAAGTCGCGCATACGGCGTGCGTGGGTTTCGGAATGGAGCGCTTGGCGCTCGCCTTGTTCAAACACCATGGGCTCGACACCGATGGCTGGCCTTCTTCAGTTCGCGCCGCGCTCCAATTCTGAGGAAGCGCCGCGCGTCTCGCCTGCGAGCTATGTGTCGCACGCGTTGCATCGCCCGGAACGCGACTGGCCTCAGACCAATTGCTATGTCGATCTCTGGATCGAGGTGATTGCCACGCATGGCTTTGCGCCCGAGGCCATGCTCGGCTTCACGGTTCGTCAGGATTTCGAGGGCGATCAGTTCACTTTCTTCAAGCCTCCGCATGCCGATCTCGAATTTCTGTACGGCTTGCGGGTGGATGAGCTGGCTCTCTACGACAACCCCGAAAACCATATCGAGACGCAGTTGCATCGCGGGCGCATTGTCGTCATCGAGGTCGATAGCTTTTACCTGCCGGACACGCGAGGGATTTCCTACCGCAGCGAACATTCGAAAACGACGATCGGCATCGTCGGCTTCGATGTTACGCAATCGCAAATGCTCTATTTTCACAATGACGGCCTGTTCGCGCTCGAAAACGACGACTTCCTTGGCGTGCTCGGCCATGCGGCAGAGCAGAAGCGTGATGATGCGCTCTTTCCTTATGCCGAGTTTGCGCGTTTCGAGGTGATACGCGAGTCGGGGGTGGACGTTCGCAACAAAGCAGAGCAGCTTCTGCGCGCGCATTTGGCGCGTCGGCCGCAGCGTAATCCTGTGAGCGCGTTTTCGGCCGCGTTTCCGCAGCTCTGGCAAAACCTCGAACAGCGACCGCCTGCTTTTTTCAACGTCTTCGTCTTCAACACGCTTCGGCAATTTGGCGCGAATTTCGAGCTGCTCGGCAGTCATCTCGACTGGCTGAGGCCCGATGGCGCATTCGCGCGAGAAAGCGACGAGTGCCGCGCGCTTTCCTCGGCGGCAAAGGCGCTGCAATTCAATGTGGCGCGGGCGGCGACCCGGCGACGGGCGATCGATCCTACGCAGGCATTGAATGAGATGGCGGCTGCTTATGATCGCCTTTTCGCCGGTCTCCTTCCCACGCTCGACGGCGCGAGATAAGAGGTGGCGCGCGTTCTTTCGGTGCAAGGAGAACGCCGGCGCCCGCTCGAAGACGGTTGGTCATTTCTTATCGACGAAGGCGGCGACTGGTCGCATCCTGACGTAATTCCATCGGATGCTGTGTGGCGCGCCGCCAAGGTCCCCGGCACCGTCGCACAAGTTTTGATCGAGCAAGGCTGTCGTTACGAGGATCTGCCGCCGCTCGACGGGATCGACTGCTGGTACAAGCTCTCCTTTGAGAATGAACTCCAAGCCGATCTCGTGTTTCACGGGCTCGCGACGCTCGCGGAGATTTTCCTGGACGGAGCGCTGCTCCTTTCGAGCGACAATATGTTTGTTCGGGAGGAAATTGGTTCTCTCCAGCCGGGTCGACATGATCTGCACATTCGGTTTCGCTCGGTCCTGCGCGAGATAGACACGAAGAAGGGGCGCGCGCGTTGGCGCCCGCGCATGATCGTTCCCAGCGGGCTGAGGCACATTCGGACAACGGCGTTGGGACGGCTGCCTGGATTTGCGCCGCCGATGCCGCCGGTCGGGCCTTATCGGGCTGTCGAGTTGATCGAGCACGGTCCGTTGCGTTTGCGTGACGCGGCGGTTCGCGCCGAGGTCGATAGGAGGGGCGCAAGACTTGCGGTCACAGTGGATGTGGCCACGCCCGAAGTGGATTCGGGCGCGCTATTCTGTGGCGAGCGTCAACTAGCTTTTGAAAAGCAAGGGGAGGGACGTCTCGTCGCCGAACTCCGGCTGGATGCTTACGAGCCTTGGTTTCCTCACAGCATCGGCGCGCCGAAATTATACGATGTTCGCGCCGAGATCGGCGGCGTTAACGTCGATCTCGGGCGCACGGGCTTTCGCCGCGTCGACCTCTCGCGCGGCGAAGACGGCGCCGATTTCGCCCTCTCGGTGAATGGCGCCCCGCTCGTCTGTCTCGGCGCCGTCTGGACGGGAGCGGATCCACACAGTCTCGACGGCTCACGCCAGACGCTTGCGCCGCTCCTTGAAGTGGTGCGAGACGCGGGCATGAATATGCTGCGCGTTCCAGGAATACTCTACTACGAGAGCGACGACTTTTACGAGCTGTGCGACGAACTCGGGATCATGGTGTGGCAGGATTTCGCCTTCGCCAATTTCGATTACCCAATCGACGCGCCTGAATTTCGCGCGAGCGTTGCGCGTGAGGCCGCAGAGTTTCTTTCCCGCGTCGAGGCGTCGCCGTCTTTGGCGGTGACTTGTGGGGGCAGCGAGGTCTATCAGCAGGCCGCGATGATGGGGATCGCCGAGGCGAAATGGCGTTCGCCATTGTTCGAAGAGCTTTTGCCGGAAGCGGTACGACGTCGAAGGCCCGACGTGATCTACGTCGAGAACTCGCCTTCCGGCGGCGCCTTGCCCTTCCAATCCGATCATGGCGTTTCTCATTACTACGGCGTCGGCGCCTATCGCCGCCCGCTCGACGACGCTCGACGCGCCAATGTGCGTTTTGCAACCGAGTGCCTCGGCTTTTCCTGTCCGCCGGAGGCGGCGTCGATCCTGCGCAATTTCGGGTCGGCACAAATGGCGTCGCCGCTCTGGGAGCCTCGTATCCCGCGCGACATGGGCGCGCTGCAGGATTTCAGGGACGTCACCGAGCACTATATGCGGCTTCTCTATGGCTGCGAGCCAGAGCGGCTGCGGGCGTCCGACCCTGACCGCTATCTCGACCTCGCACGCGCTTGCGTCGCCGAAGCGATGACGTCGACCATCTCGGAGTGGCGGCGTTGCGGTTCGGGGGTGCGTGGCGCGCTTGTTTGGTTTTTAAAGGATCTTTGGCCGGGGCCGGGGTGGGGCGTTCTCGATTCGGAAGGATTGCCGAAATCCTCCTATTACGCGTTGAAGCGCGCTTTTGCGCCGGCGCAGACGTTCCTGATAGACGAAGGGGTGAATGGTCTTCATCTGCACCTCGTCAATGCCGGACCTGACCCGTTCGAAGGTGAGGCGTCGCTGACGTGCTACCGCGACGGAAGGACCATTGTCATGCACGCGACGCGCTCGATCAGAGTGGCGCCGCGAGAGGTGAGCGTCACGCGAGACGTTGCGTTTTGGGGCGGGTTCTTCGACACGGCGCTCGCCTATAATTTCGGACCGCCGTCGCATGACGTCACTGTCGCGGCGTTCCGGCCGAAAGACAATCCAGACCATGTGTTGGAAGCATTTCACTTCCCGCTTGGGTTCGGGATCGCGCGCGCCGAATGTGGCTTACGAGCGGGGGTTGTTTTCGACGGCGCGGGATTTGCCCTGATGTTGACCGCGGAGTCTTTCGCGCAGTCGGTCTGCATAGAGTGTGAAGAGTTTCTCCCGGAGGCCAATTGGTTTCATCTGGCGCCGGGGAAGCAAAGGCGCGTTGCGCTGCGCCCGCTCCGGCCATCGGCTACTCACCCGCGCGGTAGCGTGAGGGCGTTGAACGGTAAGCGAGTAGCTTACGAATGGCGGCCCGCGTAGCGGGGACGCCTGCGGCAAGAGACCAGATCAACGATAGCGCTCTTGTGGCTCTGGATTCCCGGTCGGGCTTCCAGCCCGCCGGGAATGACAAGGCCCCGTGCGAGCTGTTCATAGGGAATGGCGCCAGTCGCCCTTTGCGTCTTGCGCATTAATTGGCCCTTTCAACGCAGGAGGCGCGCCATGACCGAGAGCTTCATCAAGGAAGAGGTCATCGTCGGTCGCCAAGGTCTCGAAGGCGTTCTGCGTAAGCCGCGTGAACCGCGGGGTCTCGTCATTTTCGCCCATGGCAGCGGTTCGTCGAGGTTGAGCCCACGCAACAACTTTGTCGCGGGGGAGCTGTCCAAGCGCGGATTCGCAAGCTTGCTGTTCGATCTTCTTACCGAGCAAGAAGCGCAAGATCGCCGTAACGTCTTCGATATCGCTTTACTGGGCGAGCGTGTCGTCGAAGCGCTCGAATGGGCGACGCGCGAGCCGGCTTTGCACGGATTGCCGATCGGCCTCTTTGGAGCAAGCACCGGCGGCGCGGCGGCCTTGGTTGCTGCGGCAGCAAGGCCCGCCCTGGTTGGCGCGGTGGTCTCGCGTGGCGGTCGCCCTGATCTCGCCGAAAGAGCGCTACCGTTGGTGAAGGCGCCGACTCTGTTGATCGTTGGCGGCCTGGACGATCTGGTTATACAACTGAATCAGTCGGCGCTGCTCATGCTGCAATGCGCGAAGCGCCTCGATATCGTCCCGGGCGCCACCCATCTTTTTGAGGAGCCCGGAACGCTGGAGACGGTCGTCAGCCTGGCCATAGATTGGTTCGACCGCCATCTCAGGAATGCTGGTTGATACCATTTCGGTTTGAACAGCTCGCGTCGCGCGCGTGTCATTCCCCCGACCGGGAATCCAGAGCCACGAGAGCGCGGGTTTTGCTCAGAGCCGTCATTGCGAGCGAAGCAATCCAGGGCGGCGATGCGGCCCTGGGTTGCTTCGTCGGCTCCGCCTCCTCGCAATGACGGCGGTGATTTCCTGTGTTCAAACGGCGCGAGCGTCGGGAATGGCGCCGAACCAATCGATGAGATGCCATATCACGAGAGGTCGGCTTCGTAGAGCGCCTTTGTAATGTGGTCGTGTAGATCGGCGTCCTCCATCATCGAGGCGCTGATCGTCTCATCGCCGAGCCTCTCGGCCTCCGCTGCGCCCTCGCGCAAATCCTTGGCGGCGAGATGCCCCTGGCCGATGCGCATCAGGGCGTAAAGCTCGAAGCGCGCTGCTGGAGAGAGAGCCGCGATCGCGTCGCGCAGCGCAGCAATCTGCGGGGCGCCGGGAGGCAGGGGCTCGAAGCCAAGAGCCCCCGTTGGGTTATGTTCGCCGCGCGCTGGCGGCGCTTCGCCGAGATCCTCCTCGGCGACATTGCCGAGCAATTCATCGCGGCGCGTGCGCGCGGCCTTTGCAAGGGTTGCGATGGATTGCGCCTGGCGGACGTCGATATCTTCGAGCGTGATCATATCTGCCTCTCTCGCCGCAGATGCGCGATCGAGCGTCAGCGATGATGCGCCGAAACGGCTTTCATTACTTCCGCCGCGAGATCGCGCGAGCCGCCGTGGGAGATGTCGCCCAAAGCGACGATTCCGACCATACGTTTGTTTTCGTCGATCACAGGAAGGCGTCGGATTTGCTTGGTTTCCATGATCCTTATCGCGTCGCCGACATCCTCCGTATCGCGGCAATAGATGATGCCGCTCGTCATGACCTCGCGTACGGAGAGCTTGGAAATGTCCTTGTCTTCGGCGACGGCTCTGATTGTGATGTCGCGGTCGGTGACCATGCCGACGAGGCGATCGTTTTCACCCACCGGGATTGCGCCGACGTCGTGCTCGCGCATCTTTTTCGCCACTTCTGCGACCGGCGTGTCGGGCGAAACCCATTCGACGCCCTGGTGCATCACGTCCTTCACCTTCATGGCAAGCTCCAATGCAGAGGCGGAGTTTCGCGCAGGGCCTTCACGCATCCGTCCCTACGCTCGCTCGATGCTATCTGGTTCGCCCGTTCGAGAGCGCAATCCCGCTGCCGGAGCTGGAGATTGTCGCCCCGACGCCGCGGGCTCGCTTGACAACGGCGCCTCTTCGCCGTGACTTGCGGCCGGTTTTCATGCGCCGGAGTCGTCATGCGCCTCGCCCAACTCTACCGCTATCCAGTCAAGGGCCTCTCGCCGGAGCCACTGCGCGCCGCCGATCTCCAGACGGACGGTTATTTCCCCTGCGACCGGCTCTTCGCGTTGGAGAACGGGCCTTCGGGTTTTGATCCGGCCGCGCCGGAGCATCAGCCCAAGATCAAGTTTCTTATGCTCATGAAGAATGGCGCCCTCGCCGGGCTTGCCACCCGTTACGACGAAGAGAGCGGAACGCTCGCAATCTCGGAGGGCGGCCGTGAGGCGGTGCGCGCCAATCTGCGCACGTCAGAGGGGCGCGCCGCAATCGAGGCGTTTCTGAGCGCATATGTCGATGAGGCACAAATCCGCGGGCCGGTGAAGCTGCTCGAGGCGCCCGACGGTTTTCGGTTCACCGATTCCAAATCGGGCTTCGTCTCGCTTATCAATCTCGCAAGCGTTGCAGAGATCGAGAAGGCGCAAGGGACCCGCGTCGATCCGCTGCGCTTTCGCGGCAATCTCTATATCGAGGGCGCAGACGCTTGGGCGGAAGCCGCTTGGCCGGGGCGCACGCTGAAGATCGGCGACGCGACGCTTTCAGTGCTGAAGATGACCGACCGTTGCGCGGCGACGGGTGTCGAGCCCGGCACGGGGCGGCGGGACATGGATGTCGTCCAGACGCTGAGAAAGAATTTTGGCCACGTCGACTGCGGCGTCTACGCCCGCGTCGAAAAGGGCGGACGCGTGGCGGTCGGCGATGCTCTGACGCTCCTCTGATACCGTTTCCGTTTGAATAGCTCGCATTGGCGCTTGTCATTCCCGACGGACCAAAGGCCCGATCGGGAATCCAGAGCCACAAAAGCGACGCAGGTTTTGCTCTGGATTCCCGATCACTCGCTCACTCGCTGCGCGAGCGTCGGGAATGACACCGAACCGATCTCGATTTCGTATGAAAAAGAGCTGACGCGCCTTCGAAAAAGAAAAGAGCCGCCTCGGTCTGAGGCGGCTCTTTTGGTTTCGATGAAGCTCAGAGACGGTCCGGCTCGAGCGGGAGCTCGGTCGGCTGCGCCGCTTCCTCGCGAGCTTCGCTGGCCGCTTCGTCGAGCTGCGCGCGCGGACGGCGGCGGCGGCGCGGATTGAGGTGGAAATTCACCCCCTCGTGCTCGCGCGCCTGCGGGCGCTCGGCAGGCGCGAAGCCGGCTTCGGGCGCCTCGCCCTCGGCGGCGACAGGCGCGCGCGCGGGCGGCGCGGTGATGAAGGAGGGCAGGCCGGGCGGCGGTTCGTCACTAGCCTCGGGCCGCTGGAAGCGGCGGTCGCGGCCGCGTTCGAAGCGGCGCGGCTCGCCTTCGGCGCTGCGCTCGCGGAAGGGCGGGCGCTCCGGCCGCGGCGGTCGCTCGCCGCGCTCTGGCCGCTCCATCCGCTCTGGCCGCTCCATGCGTTCTTGCCGCTCCATGCGTTCTTGCCGATCCGCACGCTCGGGCCGTTCGGGCCGCTCCGCGCGTTCCGGCCGCTCAGCGCGCATTTCTCCGATCGGCCGCTCCTCATAGGGCTGCGGCTGGGGTTGCTGCTGCGCGTAATGGGGTTGCGGCTGCGGCTGCTGCGGCGCGAAAGGCTGCTGCTGCGGCTGCCCTTGATAAACCGGCTGCGGCAAGCGCTCGGAGAGCGGCGCGAAGCGATCGGGCAGGGCGGCGAAATCGTCGTCGTCCTCCAGCTCGACTTCCGCCTCCATTGGCGGGCGGCCGTAGCCGCTTGCCTGCTGCTGCGCGAGCTGCGCGGCGGCGATGAGGCGGAAATAATGCTCGGCGTGCTGCAACAGGCTCTCGGCCATGATCGTGTCGCCAGAGGACTGCGCGTCGCGCGCGAGCTGCAAATATTTCTCGGCGATATGCTGGGCGGTGCCGCGGATTTTGACGTCTGGACCGTTCGACTCGTAAGAGCGCGTCAGTGGGTTCGGCCCTTTCCGGCCGCTGCGCCCCCGCATTCTCTTGTTTTGTCCTGGTCTCATAATTCCCCCGAAAGCTTCGCGCAATTCATGCGCAAATGATGCAAATGGCAGGTCGCGCCATGCCGTTCCTTCCGCCGAAGGAAGTTCGTTTGGATCGCTCCGCAGGCGCTGCGTATCGACGGATCGGAGGCCGGCCATTGGCCGCGCCGTCATCGATCCTGTTGCTGCCGCTTGGCCCTGCGCGATTCCCTGTATCGCTCGGCGACTCGCCTGGCCTCTCGGCGCGGTCGCCTAACATGTCAACCAAGCGGACATCGATGGCCGCGCATCTTCAAAGGAGGCGCGCCGTGACGATCAGCGTGGTCTTACTCCGCCGGGATCATGCAGCTTACACGCCAGCCTTTGCCGGCCTGTCCTGAGGCGTCGCTCGCGAGGCGGGCCCGGAATTGTCGAGATCCCCATCTCGATTTCGTTTAGCTGATATAGTTCAGACTATAGAGACTGCATCCCCCCGAGCCAAGTGCGGCGTCGCGTTCTACGGTTAAAATCGAGTGCACTGTAGCGAATATGTCACGTCTACGGCTGAGCCGGACGCGCAGCCACGACGCGCTCGTGGCCGCCCGCGTCTCTCCCCACCCGCGCAATGGCGAAACCCTTCGCGCCAAGGAGGGAAGCAACGCTCACCGCCTGATCCGAGCCGACCTCGAATGCGACAAGTCCGTCGGATTTCAGCAATCGCGCAACATCTGCGACAATCTCGCGGTAGCAATCGAGTCCATCCCGCCCGCCGTCGAGCGCGAGCGCAGGATCATAGAGTCTGACCTCCGGATCGAGGGTGGGAATATCGCCGGCGCGCACATAGGGCGGATTGGAGACGATGACGTCGAAGGGACCGGCGAGCGATTCAGCCCATCTTCCCCGCACCACGACGGCGCGGTCCGTGAAGCCGCAACGCGCGAGATTTTCGGCCGTCGCCGCGCAAGCATAAGGCGAGAGATCGACCGCCACAGCGTGCGCCGCCGGCAATTCGCTCAACAAAGCGCAGGCAATCGCCCCCGACCCTGCGCCGAGATCGAGAATAGAAAGCGGCGCGTCGCGCTTGTCGAGGAGCGCAAGAACGGTTTCGACGAGCGTCTCCGTATCGGGGCGCGGGTCGAGAACTTGAGGAGAGACGACGAGGTCGAGCGTCCAGAAGCCGCGCTCCCCGAGAATGCGCGAGACCGGTTCGCGCGCCGCGCGGCGCGCCGCCAGTCGCGAAAGCCGGTCGGCTTCGTCGTCGGTAATCGGCGCCTGGGGAGACATCGCCAGCTCCAGGCGCGAAAGCCCCGCCGCCGCGCGCAGCAAGGCCCGCGCGTCGTCCTGGGCTTGCGCGGCCTCCACGCCGCTATCGCTCAGATAGGCCGCGACCTGCGCAATGGCCTCCGCGCGCGAGGGTTGCCTCTCGATCGCGGAGAATGGCGCTGGGTCGCGGCGCATGTCCATGTCTATGCGACCTTGGCGATCAGCGCCGACAGACGCTTGGCGAAGGCCGCCGGATCGACAGGCGCCTCGCCGTCGGCGACGCGCGCGAGATCGAGCAGGAGATGCAGCCCATCGGCCGCGCCCTCTCGACCCTTCTCACGCAGGCTCGCCGCCAACGCCGCGACGGCGGGATGCTTGGCGTTGATCTCCAGCACGGGCTTGCCGAAAAGCCCCTTCTGTCCGGTTTCGGCGAGAATGCGCGCAAGCTGCCGGTCGAGGCCCTTTTCGGACGCAACGAGACAGGCGGCGCTTTCGGTCAGCCGCGTCGAGACGCGCACGTCCTCGACGGCGTCCGACAAGGTCTCCTTGAGCGCGGCGACGAGATCGCCCACATCGGCGGCCGGCGGGGTTTCCTCCTTGCTATCGTCGAGCAGGGCAATGGCGTCGATGTCCGCCGCGCCCTGGGTCACGGATTTGAATGGCTTGCCGTCGAATCCAAGCGCGTTCGTCACCCAGAAGGCGTCCACGGCGTCGTCGAGCAGCAGAACCTCGACGCCTCTCGCGCGGAAGCCTTCGAGCTGGGGACTCGTCGCCAGACGCGTCGCATCGTCGCCGGTGATGTAATAAATCGCGGTCTGATTTTCGCGCAGATCTGCGACGTAATCTTTCAGCGTGCGCGTCTCGCCGTCGGATTTCGTCGAGGTGAACCGTGCAATCGCGAAGAGATCGTCGCGGCGGCTCGGGTCTTCGTGCAGGCCTTCTTTCAGCACAGAGCCGAAGTTTTCCCACACTGTCGCGAATTTCTCGGGCTCGTTCTCAGCGAGCTTTTTGAGTTCCTGGAGGAGACGCGTCGCGACCGCCTTGCCGATCGAGGCGATGACGGGGCTCTTTTGCACCATCTCGCGCGAGACATTGAGGGGAATGTCCGCGCTGTCGACCACGAGCCGCACGAAACGCAGCCAGGCTGGCAGAAGCTCGACGTCGCGCGAGATGAGCACGCGGCGCACGTAAAGCTTCGACTTGCTCTTGCGGGAGGGCTCGAAGAGGTCGAACGGACGCGAGCCAGGCACGAAGGCGAGCACCGTATATTCGGTGCGGCCCTCCGCGCGCCAATGCACCGTCAGCGCCGGCTCGTCGAACGAGCCCGAGAGCTGTCGGTAGAAGTCCGTGTACTGCTCCTCGGTGATCTCCGACTTCGGCTTGGTCCAGAGCGCTTGACCGTCGGCGATTCGACGCGGCTCCTTGCCAGGCTCCTCGATGAGGTCGATCGGCGTCGAGACAGCGCCAGAATGTTCGCGCACGATGTTCTCGATGCGCCAGGGCTCGAGAAATTCGTCGGATTCGGCGTTGAGATGCAGCGTCACGCGCGCGCCGACCTTTGGCGCGTCGTCGAGCGCGAGCGGCGCAATCGAATAGGTTCCCTTGCCTTGCGACGACCAGAGCCAGGCTTGGTCATCGCCCGCGCGCCGCGTGGCGACCTCGACCAGATCGGCGACCATGAAGACGGAATAGAAGCCGACGCCGAACCGGCCGATCAGCGACGCGCCTTCCCCGGCGCCCTCCTGGCCGAGCTTATCCAGAAAAGCGCGCGTGCCGGAATTGGCGATGGCGCCGAGCGCGCTGATAAGCTCGTCATGCGACATGCCGACGCCATTGTCGGCGACGGTGAGCTGGCGCTTTTCCTTATCGAGCGCGATGGTGACCAGCGGCGCGCCGGCCTCGGCCGCGAGCCTCTCGTCGGAGAGTGATTCGTAGCGCAGCTTTTCGCAGGCGTCGGCGGCGTTCGAAATAAGCTCGCGAAGGAAAACCTCGCGCTCCGAATAGACGGAATGCGTCATCAGCTCGAGAAGCTGCGCGACATCCGCTTCGAAGCCGAACTGAGCGGCTTGCGGCGCTTCGGCAGTGACAGCGTCTTTGGTCATGAGTGCTCCAAATCGGTCAGGCTCCGGCGCGGGAGTCCTGATTAAAAAGGCAAAATGGGCGGCCTTGCGGCGCGCTGCTTGAGTTTGGCATTTGTCCAAAAATTGCAAGGGGACAGCGGTCAAAAGACAGGGCCGGCGCGGGATTTCTCCCGGCCGGCCCGTCATCACCGGACCTGTTGCGACTTGAGAACGCGCGATCCCGGGGGGCTGGGGGGCTGACGAAAACCGGAAAAGCGCGCCGAAGCCGGTCGCGGCAATGAGAAGAAATATTGGGCTAGCCGTTTGACGCGCAAGGGGCCCAATGCAGGCTAAATTGTGATTAATGACTGTAGGTGCTGAGGTTAAGGCGCGGAAGCCCTTTAATATGTCGCGTCGATGACAAACAACGCTTGCCCCGCAGCCCGCATCGCGCGAACATAATGGCAAGCTTGGAGAACATGCATGGCGGAGTCGGAGACGACGGAGCCCAGCCGTTCCCGCCCAGCCTTTGTGGTGGTGGGCGGCTCCGGACGCTCGGGGCAGGGGGACCACGCGAAGGGGGCGGAGAACCGGGCGGCGGCGCAGGTCTCGTTCGACCGGCGCGAGCTCAACGCCCTGTTCAATCTCTACGGCGCCAAGGTCGCCGCCGGCGAGTGGCGGGATTACGCGCTGGACTTCACGCCCGCCAAGGCGGTTTTCTCGATTTTCCGGCGGACCAGCGAAGCGCCGCTATATCGAATCGAAAAAAATCCTGAGCTGGCGCGCAAGCAGGGGGCCTATGCGGTGATCGCCGCCGGCGGGCTCGTCATGCGGCGCGGGCACGACCTCGCGCGCGTTTTGCGCGTGCTCGACAAGGGGCTTCGCATCGTCGGCGCGGAATAGGCAAAAAAAGCCCCGCTTACGCGGGGCTTCTCCGGATCGGGCTTAGGCCGCCTCAAAGCGTCAGTCGTTGCGCTGACCGAAGAGATACAGCAGCGACTGGAACATGTTGATGAAGTCGAGGTAGAGCGACAGCGCGCCGAAGACGCTCTTTTTCTGCGCCACTTCGTAACCATCGCCCTCGTAATACATGTCCTTGATGTTCTGCGTGTCCCAGGCGGTGAGGCCCGAGAAGATCAGCACCGACAGGATCGACAGCGCGAACTGAAGGCCGCTGGAGTGCAGGAACAAATTGACGAGGCCGGCGATAACGAGCCCCCACACGCCCATGACCAGGAAGGAGCCGAAGGCCGAGAGGTCGCGCTTCGTCATATAGCCGTAGATGCTGAGGCCGCCGAAGGCCGCCGCGGTGATGAAGAACACGCGGGCGACCGATACGCCGGTGTAGACCAGCAGGATCGACGACATCGACAGGCCCATCAACGCCGAGAAGGCGAGGAACAGGTTACGCGCCGTCGCCGCCGACATGGTCTGGGCGCGCGCGCCGATCAGGAAGACGAAAGCGAGCGGCGACAGCATCACCACCCAGCGCAGCGGCGAGAGATAGAGCGCCTGGCCGAAGGACGATAGAGCCACCAGCTTGCCGCCGACGAATTGCGGCTCCGCGAGCATATAGGTGCCCAGCGCCACGAGGCCGGTCACGGCGAGGCCCAGCGTCATGTAATTGTAGACGCCCAGCATATAGCCGCGCAGGCCTTCGTCGATCTCGGCCGTGGTCGACCGGGCGACCCCGCGGCCGTAGCCGAAGTTCGAGTTGCGGTCGTAATATGACATAGCGATCCTCTCGATCTCCCAAGGCCGGCGCGGACGGATTTCCGACCATCGCTCGTAGCCTCAACCATTATGGCTGAGTGCAATATGGCTTGGCCCGATTTGGGTGGCAAGGCGCGCCTGGATGAACTCTTGTTAAGGTGGCGCGAGGATTAATGGAAAGTAGAGAACAGGCTTGGCGTCGCGCCGCTCGCCAGGAAACGCCCCGGATCCGTCATTGCGAGCGGAGCGATCAGGGCCGCATCGCAACTCCAGATCGCTTCGTCGCTTTGCCGCGCAATGACGGCTGCGCCGCCGGTTCGGGCTTTTTTTGTGCGGTTGCGAAAAGCGCAAGCGCCGTGCCAGGAGCCCTCAACTTCCCCTGCGCGCCCGGGCGTCCAGGCCGTTTCGAGGGGAAAAATGCGCGGCCAGCCATGGTGCGAAGCCGCATAGATGACTGATTGTCGCACCCTTGCCGTTCAAACGGATTACGCTAACATCGAGGGAAGGGCGTCGCCCGGCTTCCCGCCGGAGCGGCGGGATTGCGCGGCGCAATGCGGATGTCCCGGGAGTCGCGTGTCCTTGCCGCACGAGGACCAGGAGGAGAAGATGAGTGATGACGCGCCGACGTCGTTTCATAGCTACATGAGGCTGCTCCGAACTTTTGCGGCCGCCGGCGCTCTGGCTTTCACAGGGCTCTTCGCCGCGCCGGCGGAGGCGCATGGGCGCCTGGGCGCCGCCGAAGGCCGCTGCCGGCTCTACATCGGCCCCGACGTCATGAACTTCACGGGCTATTTGCCCGAGGCCTCGAAAAACGAGTTCTGCGAGGACATCCCCGCGACCGGCCCGATCATCATGGTGCTCGACGCGGAGCAGCAAGAGCTCCGCGACATGAAGATCGAGATACGTATCGTCAAGGACGTGGGCGGTCCGGAAAAGGAGAACGAGAATCTCGAGGCGGCGACCGTCGCCTACCAGCCGCCCAAGCTCTATCCAACCGGTACCGTGAATTTCGAGCACACCTTCAAGGAGGGCGGCTATTTCGTCGGCATCGTGACCGTGACCGGCGACCACGGCGAGCAATGGGTGTCGCGCTTTCCTTTCTCGGTCGATCGCACCTTCATGCGCGATCTGCCGATCTATCTGACGCTTGGCCTTGGCGTCGTCGCCGCTTTCCTCATTTATCTCGTGCATCGCGGCCGCATGCCGCCGCCGCAGATCGCCACCGCCGCCGCGGCTTTCAAGACGCCGCCGCTGCCGCCGATCGACGGCCCCGACCCGGACGCGGACCCGTCCCGAGAGACGGTTGAAGAAGAGGCGGCCGAGACCGATGGAGAAAAAGCCGAGGAACGGGACGAGACCGACAGATACAGCACCGCCGCAGAATAGGTCGTCATCATGTAAGTCCGCCGTTTTCCAAGCGGCGGACTTAGCAAATCGAGCTATTCGCCGCCGCCGTCGATTTGGCGGCCGATGATGGCGATGGCTCTTTCATAAACCGAGGCGGCGTTCCATGCCTGGATCGCCTCGAAATTGGGCTCTCCCGGCTGATAGCCCGCCCCCGCGCGCCAGCCATGCGCGTGCAGGAAATTCGCCGTGGACATCAGCGCCGCCGAGGCGTTGTCCAAATTGCCGACGCCATATTGCAGAATGTTCTTGGGCAGAAACTGCGTCTGGCCAATCTCGCCATGCATGGAGCCGCGGGCGCTGGCGGACAGTCTCCCATTGTCGATCAGCTCGAGGGCGGCGTAGAGCTGATCTGTGAAATAGTCCGACCGTCGGCAGTCATAGGCGAGCGTCGCCACGGCGGACAGCGCGTGCTGATTGCCATGCACCGCGCCGAAACCCGTCTCCATGCCCCAGATCGCCAAAAGCGGGCCCGGCGGCACGCCATAGCGGCTCTGGATCGAGGAGAAGAGCGCGGCCTGCGAATGTTTGAGCTGGCGTCCGCGCGCGACGATGGCCGAGGCGCCGCGCTTCGTCATGAAGGCTTCCAGAGAGAGATGAAAGCTCTTCTGGCCGCGATCCGCGCCGATCGTCGGGGAGTTGTAATGGGTGTCCATGAGGGCGTCGATGCCTGCGGCGCCGACGCGCCCGCGCGCTTCCTCGGCAAACGCCTGTTTCCACGCCTCGAAGCCGCCCGCGCCATTGCCGCATCGCGCCGCCTGAGCCGGCGCCGCCGCGCCGAGCGCTCCGATAACAAGCGTCGCCGCCAAAAACTTAGCGGCGGCGCGGCTTGTCGATAATCTCTTCATCGGCCTCCTCCTCGGGCTCTCCGAAACGCCAGGGAGCCTAAACATATTTGACAATGCGGCAAGCTTACGAGCGAGCGCTCGAATGTTCGTATATTGTTCTTGCGCGATCAAGCCCCGAAAGTTAATTTAGCTCTGTTTCAGGCGGCCGGTGGTTTTCTGGGAGCATTGCTATGGCGGTCAGGGTGGCGACGGTCGCTTTCGAAGGCGTCGAAGCGCGCCCGGTGGACGTCCAGGTCCAGATTGCGCCCGGCTCGGTCGTCTTCAATGTCGTTGGCCTCGGCGACAAGGCTGTCGCCGAATCGCGTGAGCGGGTGCGGGCGGCGCTCATCGCCTCCGGCCTCGCTCTGCCCGCCAGGCGCATCACCGTAAATCTCGCTCCCGCCGACATGCCGAAGGAGGGCAGCCATTATGATCTGCCCATCGCGCTGGGGGTGATGGCGGCCATTGGCGCGATCCCGGCCGATGCGCTGGAAGGCTTTGTCGTCCTCGGCGAGCTCGCGCTCGACGGGACGCTGACGCCTGTCGCCGGCGTGCTCCCGGCGGCGGTGGCGGCCAATGCGCGCGGGCAGGGGCTGATTTGCCCCAGGGAATGCGGGCCGGAGGCGGCCTGGGCGTCGGGAGAGATGGAGGTGCTCGCGCCGCGCTCGCTCATTCAGCTCGTCAATCATGTCAAAGGAACGCAGGTCTTGGCTCGGCCCGAGCCGGCGGTGCGCGCGCGGGCCGCCGATCTTCCCGATCTCGCTGACATCAAAGGGCAGGAGAGCGCCAAGCGGGCGTTGGAGATCGCCGCGGCGGGAGGCCACAATCTGCTGATGAGCGGACCGCCGGGCGCGGGCAAATCCATGCTCGCCGCAAGGCTCCCGTCGATCCTGCCGCCGCTGACGCCGCGCGAGCTGCTCGAAGTTTCCATGATCCATTCGGTGGCGGGGCAGATCGCCGGGGGCGAGCTGACCGACCGGCGGCCGTTTCGCGCGCCGCATCATTCCGCTTCCATGGCCGCTCTCGTCGGCGGCGGAACCCACGCGAAGCCCGGCGAAATTTCGCTTGCCCACAATGGCGTGCTCTTCCTCGACGAATTGCCGGAGTTCCAGCCGCAAGTTCTCGACAGTCTGCGCCAGCCGCTCGAAACCGGCGAGGTCGCCATCGCGCGCGCCAATCATCGGGCGGTTTATCCCGCGCGTTTCCAGCTTGTCGCGGCGATGAACCCCTGCCGTTGCGGCCACGCGCTCGATCCCGGCTTCGCCTGCCGCCGGCAGCCCAATGAACGGTGCGTGGCGCAATATCAGGCGCGTCTGTCCGGGCCGCTGCTCGACCGTTTCGATCTCCAGATCGAGGCGCCCGCTGTCAGCGCCGCCGATCTTGTCCTGCCGCCGCCGGCCGAAGGCTCGCGCGAGGTTGCAGCGCGCGTCGCCCGCGCCCGCGCCTTGCAGCGGGAGCGTTACGAGGCGTTGGGACTGCCGGGCGTCCTCGCCAACGCCGCTGCGCCTGCGTCGGTCATCGAGCGGGTGGCGCAGCTCGACGGCCCGGGGACTGCGCTGATCCGGGACGCGTCGGATCGTTTCGCCCTGAGCGCGCGCGGCTTCCATCGCGTATTGAAACTTGCCCGCACCATCGCCGATCTCGATGGCGCCGAACGGATTGCGCGCGCGCATCTTGCCGAGGCGCTCTCCTATCGTGCGGGTCTGGCGGCGCGGCGGGTCGCGGCATGAGCGCTGTGGAGCTTATGGCGATCATCGCCGCTTTGGCGCTGTTCGGGGGCGCGGTTTTCGTCGCCTTGCGCAGGAGCCAGCGCGGCGCGCGCGAGGCGGAGCTCGAAAAGCTGCGGGATGAAATCTGGGAGCTGCGCGCCGCGGCGGCCGAGCGCGATAAGGCCGAGGCCGCGAGTCTGGCCAAATCCCGCTTTCTTGCGACCGTCAGCCACGAAATTCGCACGCCCCTCAATGGGGTGATGGGGCTCGCGCAGCTTCTTGCGATGACGCGGCTCGACGCGGAGCAGGCGAGCTACGTCGAGGCGATCGGCGATTCCAGCCGGTCGCTTGCTCAGCTCATCGACGACATTCTCGACTTCTCCAAGATCGAAGCCGGCAAATTGGACTTGCGCCGCGAGACCTTTGCATTGGCGCCGCTCGTCGAGGGCGTCGTCGAGCTGCTGGCGCCGCGCGCTTTCGCCAAAGGGTTGGAGATCGCAAGCGTTGTCGAGCAGGATGCGCCGCGAATGATCGAGGGCGATCCCTCGCGGCTGCGACAGGTGCTGGTCAATCTTATCGGCAACGCCATCAACTTCACCGTGCGCGGCGGCGTCGGCGTGCGGGTTGCCCGTGACGGCGCCTTATTGCGAATCGACGTGCGCGATACGGGGCCCGGCGTTCCCGAGTCCGCGCGCGAGGCGATCTTCGAGGAATTCGAGCAGGGCGACGCCTCCGCGACGCGGCGCCAGGGCGGGACGGGATTGGGGCTCGCCATTTCCCGGCGTCTCGTAAGCCTGATGGGCGGCGCGCTGTCGCTCGCGCAGACGTCGAGCGATGGGTCGACCTTCGCCTTCACGCTGCCGGTCTCCACAAGCGCTCCGGAAACATCGTCGAAGCCGCTTGCCGGTCTGCGGGTTCTGATCGTCGACGACAGCTCGTTCGAGGCGCCGTTTCTCGCCGAGAGCCTGACGCCGGCGGGCGGCATTGCGGAGGTTGCCGCAAATCTGCAGGCAGGGCTGACGCTAATCTCAACGGCTGCGCCATATGAGGCGATCATCGTCGATTGCGCGCTGGGATCGGAGGATGTCGCGCAACTTGCGGCGGCGGCGCGCGCGGCAGGCGTGCGGCGCCGGTTTCTCCTCTTCTCGCCCTTGGAGCGGCGGGCCTTCGGCGAAGCGGCGCTTCGCGATTTCGACGGCTGGCTCGTCAAGCCGGTGCGCAGCGCCTCGCTCGTCGCGCGGCTGTCCAAAGAGCGGGCCGATGCGCCAGCGCCTGCCGCCGCGCAGCCGATCCGCGCGCTCGAGGGCGCGAGGGCGCTCATTGCCGAGGACAATGACGTCAACGCCCTGATTCTCTCGCGGCATCTCGCGAAGCTCGGCGCGGCGGCGACCCGCGCCCATAATGGCGCCGAGGCGGTCGCGCTTGTGACGGCGGCGATCGAAGCAGGTTCGGCCGGCCGCTATGACGTCGTCATTATGGATCTCTTCATGCCCGAACTCGACGGGCGCGAAGCGACGCGGCGAATCCGTGAGGCCGAAGCGCGCGCCCGGGCGCCGCGCACGCCGATCCTTGCCTTGACGGCGAGCGCGCAGGCGGAGGACGAGCGCGCGGCCCGCGCCGCCGGAGTCGACGGCTTTCTTACCAAACCGGTCGATTTCGCCGTGCTCGCCGCAACGATCGAGGAGCTCCGGCTTACGCCATGCGGCGTCGAACGCCGCGGCGGGTAGACCGGTGGAGACGCGTCCCGCTCACGCGCCTTACGGCGCCGTCGCTCCAAAACGCCCGGCGCGATAATCCGCGATCGCTTGCTCGATCTCCGCCCGCGTGTTCATCACGAAAGGCCCCTCCTGCACGACCGGCTCGTGGATCGGTTCGCCGCTGAGCAGCAGGAGTTTCGTATCCGCTTGCGCGGAGAAGATGACGTCGCCGCCCGCGCGCTCGAAGATGATCGTCTCTCCGGCGCGCACATGCGCCTGGCCATCGACGACAACCGGCCCGTCGAGCGCGACGACGACAAGATTATGCCCCTCGGGCAAGGAAAAGGCGGCGGTCCCGCCTTCCTTGATGCGGACGTCCCAAATGTTCATCGGCGTCGCCGTGCGCGCGGGCCCGGTCGCCCCCTGAAGCTCCCCGGCGATGACGCGCGCGACGCCGGCGCCCTTGTGCAGCGCCACATTCGGAATATCGCCGGCGGATAGCGCCTGGTAACGCGGGGCCGTCAGCTTCAGGCGCGCCGGCAGATTGACCCATAGCTGAACGATTTCGAAGCGCCCGCCTGTCCGGGCGAAATCGTCGGCATGATATTCCTCATGCAGGACGCCCGCGCCGGCTGTCATCCACTGCACGTCGCCAGGCCCGATAAGCCCGCCCGCGCCGGTCGAGTCGCGATGCGCGACTGCGCCGTCATAGACGATCGTCACCGTCTCGAAGCCGCGATGCGGATGCAGGCCGACGCCGAGACGCCGCTCGGTTGGCTCGAAATGCACAGGACCGGCGTGATCCAGCAGGAGGAAAGGGCTCACCAGCGCCTCGCGCCGTTGATGCGAGACAAGCGTGCGCACCGGAAAGCCGTCGCCGACCCAATGCATGGTCTCGGGCGCGGCAAGGACCCCGATGATCTTGCGCATAACGGACCTCCCTGCCGACTCGTCCAGCAAATTCCTTTCCAACTTATGTTGGGCCTCGCGCGCGCAATTCAAACAAGCGGGCTCGGCGCGCGCCGCCCGCTTGACGCCGCCGCCTCGAGCGCCAACAAGGCAATCGCATTCTGTGTTGGAAGGAATTGTAGATGGCCTGGATCATCCTCTTGATCGGAAGCCTTTGCGAGGTGGGCTGGCTCGTCGGCATGAAATACGCCGACGGCTTCACGCGCCTGTGGCCGACGGTGATCATGCTGTTTTTCATGGTCGCAAGCGTTGGCTGTTTGGGCGTCGCGATAAAGACGATACCGGCGGGGACAGCCTATGCCGTGTGGACCGGCGGCAGCATCGCGGCCGTGGCGGTCGTCGGCGTGTTTTTCTTAGGCGAGCCCGCCACCCCGATGCGGCTGGCGTCCTTCGCCTTGATCGTCATCGGCATGGTCGGGCTCAGATTGAGCGGCGTGAACTAAAAATAGCTCTCCAGCGTTCCACGCCGGCGCACGTCGAGCGTCGCGCAATGGTAGGCCCCGCCGAACGCCGCATAATGCAGGAAGGGAACGGGGATGGGCTCGAAGCCCCATTTCTCGACCTGCCGCATCATATTGACGTGATGTGGATCGACGATCATGCGCTTCTCGTCGATCATCAGAATATTCATGCTCAGCCATTTGCCGCACATGGAGGTGATGGCGAGAATGCGGTCGTCGATCGGCGTCGGGTCCGGCGCGACGAGAATGTCCCATTTCTTGAGAATCTCGGGCAGCTCGTCGGGGTGAATATATTCCGGGTTGATGAGGATCTTGCCGGGGCCGAGCGGCAAGATGGTCGTGTCGATATGCATCGGGTTGGGGCAGCGGCTCTTGATCTCGTGGATGCGATAGCCCTCGCCCAGATGACGGCGCAGCCAGTCGACGCCCATTTTGTTCGTCACATTGGAACGCGTGACGAAAATATCCCGGCCGCAGCGGAAGAAATCGGCGGCGTCGAACACCGGCTCGAATTCGGTGAGGATATAGCGAATGGGTTCGCCTTTTTTCGGCAGCTCGAAATTCGGATCGAAAAGCGCGTCGGTGAGTTGCGGCTTCGGGGCCGACGTCCAACGCGCGCCGCGGCGGAAATAGTCCTTCAGGATGGTTCGGTACGAGTGGGTCTCGAAATAGCGGCAGGGCCAGGCCATGGGCGTTTCGAGAATCTCGTCGCCGATGACCAGCATCGAGTCGCGCGGGCAGGAATTACAGAAGCCGCGCGAGGACCAATAGGGTGTCGAGAATTTGGCGTGGTGATCGAAGGGCTCGGGGCGCGTGACGGTGACGCCGAGCGATTCGAGCACCTTGATGAAATTATCGAGCTCCTCCTGGGCGGGCTCGACCATGAATTTGGGAAAGCGGAAGCCCGCCGCCAGGGACTGGGCGCGCGCCGCCATGCCGGGGATGTTGCAAGTGACGACCGGGTGGTTGGAGGGGATGGTCGACCCTTCGAGGCGCCCCACGATGATTTCCTCCAGCGGGTCCCATTCATTGTGGGAGCTCACAGGGCAGGCGGCGGCGGACGATTCGGACGAAGGCGCGTGAAAGTTCATGCTGAAAATCCCGGTGTTTCCTCGCTATTATTTTTGGCCGACGCGGGAGAGAGGGCCATCGCTCAATATGTCGCAGGAACGGCTCCGGTCCAACGCTCTTGCAAGTCCGGCTGGTTTCGCTTTATAAGCCGCGCTTCCGAACCGCCCGGCCAGTGATGGGCTGCCGTGGCGGTTCTTTCGCTCGCGCGAAGCGCGTTGGCTCAGCCGGCGCGAAAAACAACAGGGCCAAGGCCCAGGAGAGCAAAATGCCCAAGCTGAAGACGAAATCCGGCGCCAAGAAGCGCTTCAAGGTCACCGGGACCGGCAAGGTGGTCTATGCCCAGCAGGGCAAGCGCCACGGCATGATCAAGCGCACGAACAAGCAGATCAGAAATCTGCGCGGGACGAATGTTCTGTTCAAGACCGATGGCGACAACGTCAAGAAATACTTCCTGCCGAACGCCTAATCGTCCCCTATACACGCAGAATTCTGAAGGAGTTTCGTCATGGCTCGCGTCAAACGGGGCGTTACGTCCCACGCCAAGCACAAGAAAACGCTGAAGGCCGCCAAGGGCTTCTACGGCCGCCGCAAGAATACGATCCGCACCGCCAAGGCGGCCGTCGATCGCTCGATGCAATACGCCACGCGCGACCGCAAGGCCAAGAAGCGCACCTTCCGCGCCCTGTGGATTCAGCGCCTCAACGCCGCCGTGCGTGAGCATGGCCTGACCTATTCGCGCTTCATCGACGGCCTCGCCAAGGCTGGCGTGATCGTCGACCGCAAGGTTCTGTCGCAGCTCGCCATCGAGAAGCCCGAGGCTTTCGCGGCCATCGTGGCGCAGGCCAAGGCGGCGCTGCCGCAGGCTGCCTAACGTTCTGATCATACAAGATTTATTGAAGCGCTCGCCGTTCGACGGCGGGCGCTTTTTTGATTTATTCCAAATTTACCTGGATCAATCCGGCTTCTTCGGGTGTTGCTCCTCCCTGGAAAGGAGAACAGGAGTCACACTCATGAAAGGCAAGCAGAAAGACGGAGTCGCGGCGACTTTGGCCAAATTGCTGGACGTCGTGCGCGGCGCCTTCGCCGGCCCGGCGGCGCCCGTATTGCGGCCAATCCCCGTTCGGCGGCCGGTTGCGCCCCAACGCCATGACTAGCGCGTTGGACAAGACACTCCCGCCTGCGTCGGCGAGTCCTATCTTTTGCTACAGCAGCGAAAGACTCAGATAGAGGCCAAATGCCGGCGCAGGCGCTTTTGAGATCGACGAAATTCCTCGGAGAGGCGGTGAGGGAGACGCCGAGACTGGCGGTCGATCTCGCCGCGCGGTTGCAGGATCATCGGCGGATTGCCGATATGCCTTATGGCGAGGGGCCGCGCCGTCGGCTCGACGTCTATCTTCCGGCGAGCCTCGCGGCGCCGCGCGCCATCATCCTTTATCTTTACGGCGGGAGCTGGTCCTCCGGCGCCAAGGAGATTTACCGCTTTCTCGGCGCGTCGCTGGCCGCGCGGGGCTATCTCGCCGTCGTCCCCGACTATAGCATCTATCCGGCCGCCCGCTTTCCGGCGTTTGTCGAGGACGCCGCCGAGGCGCTTTGCTGGATCCATAACCATGCGGCGCGCTTCGGCGCCGACCGAAGGCGGCTCTTTGTCATGGGCCATTCGGCGGGGGCCCATATCGCCTCCATGCTCGCATTCGAAAAACGCTGGCTTGCCGCCGTCGGCCTCGATAGCCGCGCCGACCTTGCCGGCGTGATCGGCCTTGCCGGTCCCTATCATTTCGAGATCGACACGGATTTGCTCCGCGGCGTCTTCGGCCCGCCGGAAAACAAGGGACGCACCCAGCCCATGGCCCATGTGACGCGCGACGCGCCGCCGCTGCTGCTGGCGACGGGGGAGGTCGACAAGACGGTCTTGCCGCGCAACACGCATGATCTCGCGGCCGCCGTGCGGGCGGCGGGCGGCGAGGTCGAGACGAGATTCTATCCGCGGCTGGGCCATCGCGAGATCATCGGCGCCTTTTCTCCGATCTTTTCCTTCCTGGCGCCCGTCGCCGCCGACGTAACGGCCTTCATCTCGACTAAAACCGCGCGCGCCGCTAACACTGGGCGAAGCGGCGGAAGCGAGCGGGGCCCGCATGAGCCAGTCATATGATGTCATCGTCATCGGCGGCGGACCGGGCGGCTATGTCGCCGCCATACGCGCGGCGCAGCTCGGGCTTAAGACGGCGGTCGTCGAGCGCGAGCATCTCGGCGGCATTTGCCTCAATTGGGGTTGCATCCCGACCAAGGCGCTGCTGCGTTCGGCCGAGGTCTACCGGCTGGCGCAGGACGGCGCGCGCTATGGCGTGACGGTCACGGAACCGGGCTTCGATGCGGCCCGTATCGTGGCGCGTTCGCGCGAGGCGGCGGGGCGGCTCAACGCCGGCGTCGGCTTTCTGCTGAAGAAAAACAAGATCGATGTCATTTGGGGCGAGGCGCGGCTCGGGTCCAAGGGCGAAGTGCAGGTCGGCGCGCCGACGAAACCGGCCGTGACGCCGCAGCTCCCGGCGCCGAAGACGCCTCTGGGGGAGGGCGCCTATCAGGCCAAGCATATCATCGTCGCGACCGGAGCGCGTCCGCGCGTCCTTCCGGGGCTGGAGCCCGACGGGCGGCTGGTATGGACTTACTTCGACGCGCTGAAGCCCGAACGGTTCCCGAAGTCGTTGCTCGTCGTCGGCGCTGGCGCCATCGGCGTTGAATTTGCCTCCTTCTATCGGACATTTGGCGTGGAGGTGACGCTCGTCGAGGCGCTGCCGCAAATTCTCGCCGCGGAAGACGCCGAGATCGCCGCTTTCGCGCGCAAGAGCTTCGAGAAGCAAGGGATTGTCATAGAGACGGCGACAACTGTCGTTGGTCTGGAGAAGAAGGCGGACGGCGTCGTCGTTACGCTCAAGGGCGCCGACGGCGGGACACGCACGCTGGAGGTCGAGCGCGCGCTCTCGGCGGCGGGCGTGGTAGCCAATATCGAAAACCTCGGGCTCGAGGCGCTGGGCGTCGCGCTGGAGCGCGGCGTCATCAAGACGGACGGGCTCGGGCGCACCAATGTTCCGGGCGTCTACGCCATCGGCGACGTGGCGGGCGGGCCGATGCTGGCGCATAAGGCCGAGCACGAGGGCGTCGCCTGCGTTGAGGCGATCGCTGGGCTGCCGGCGCATCCGCTGGATAAATCCCTCGTTCCCGGCTGCACTTATTGCCATCCGCAGGTGGCGTCGATTGGTCTCACCGAAGAGAAGGCGAAGGCCGCGGGCTATGAGGTCCGGGTCGGACGCTTCCCCTATCTCGGCAATGGCAAGGCCATTGCGCTTGGCGAGCCCGAGGGGCTCGTGAAGACGATCTTCGACGCCAAGACCGGCCGCTTGCTCGGCGCGCATCTCGTCGGCGCCGAGGCGACGGAGCTGATCCAGGGCTTTGTCATCGCCATGAATCTGGAGACGACGGAAGAAGAGCTGATGCAGACGATCTTCCCGCATCCGACGCTCTCCGAGACGATGCATGAGAGCGTGCTGAACGCCTTCGGGCGGGCGATTCATATTTGATCCCCTCCCCAGCCCTCCCCCGCTAAAGCGCTATCGAATGCACACATCGTGATTGCCTCGGTCGGGTCTGTTTGATTCCGTTGGTCGCGTTTTGATTCGCGGGGTGGGGCATGGCGATTTCGTATGGACTGGGGCGGTTCGGCGACCGCCGCCTGGAAAAAGGGGGGTCTCGTTGCATCGGGGCCTCGTCGCGCGGCCGTGCGCGCGCATCCGTCGGATCGCCGGCGGGCGGCGGGCGCAGGAGGTGCGGCTCGCGCGCTTCCTGCGCAATCCTGCGGTGACCGCCGAGGAGATGGCGCGGCGCGCCGCCGGGCTCACAGCGGCGCGGGCGGCGGGTCGCGACATAGTGGTGGCGCAGGACACCAGCGAGCTGGCGCTCGGCGGCAAGCGCGCGCAGGCGAACGGCTATGGGCCGGTCGGCAAGGGCGGCGGGACGCGCGGCCTTTTGCTGCACGCGGCCCTGGCGCTCGACGCCGGCACGGGCGCGCTGCTCGGCCTCGCTCATGCCGAGGTCTGGAACCGCGACACGGGGGCCAAGGTCGCGGCGCGGCGCTCGCGCGCGCTCGCGGACAAGGAATCGCAGCGCTGGCTCGATGTGGCGACGCATGCGCGCGAGGATTTCGCGGCGGCGAAGCGGATCACTGTCGTCTCGGATCGGGAGAGCGACATCTACGCGCATCTCGCGCAGCGTCCGGGCGGCGTGGAGCTGATTGTGCGCGCCTGCCAGAACCGGACGATCGCCGCAGACGGCGAGGATGCGATCGAGCTTTTGTTCCCCTTCGCCGACGGATTGGCCGAGACGGGCCGCTTCGTCGCCGAGATCCCGGCGGCTCCGGGACGCAAGGCGCGCAAGGCGGCGCTCGCGGTCCGCGTCTCGCCGGTCACTTTGCGCAAGCCGCGCCACGGCGCGCGTGACTTGCCGGACACGGTCGGCGTGACTTTGGTCGACGTGCGCGAGGTCGGGGCCGCGGAGGGCGTCGCGCCCATTCATTGGCGGCTTCTCACGACCCATGCGGCGACGAGCCTGGCCGAGGCGCGCCGGGTGATCGACCTCTATCGAATGCGCTGGACCATCGAGGAATTCTTCCGCACGCTGAAGACGGCGGGCTTCGAGATCGAGCAGGCCGACATCTGCGATCCGAAAGTGATGATCAAGCTGGTGGCGGCGACGGCGGTCGCCGCGGTGACGGTCATGCAACTGGTCAAGGCGCGCGACGGCGCGACCGACCAATTGCTGACGGACGCTTTCGAGCCCGAGGACGAAGCGCTGCTCGAGGCCGTCTCGGCGAAGCTCGAGGGCGCGACGGCCCGCCAGAAGAACCCCCACCGCAAAGGCAGCCTCGCCTTCGCCGCCTGGGTCGTCGCCAGGCTCGGCGGCTGGACCGCCTATTACGGAAAGCCCGGCCCCAAAGTAATGCGCCAGGGCCTCGACGACTTTCGACGAATAAAGTTCGGAGCCGCGCTGACCTTCTACGACAGCGCGGAGCGGGGGAGGGACAGGGAGGGGGCCTTGCGGAAACCGAGAACCTCGAAAATCGCCTTCGCCCGCAAGCTCCGCCGCGACATGACCGACGCCGAACGCAAGCTCTGGCACGCCTTGCGCGGCCATCGCTTCCAAGGCTTGCACTTCCGCCGCCAAGTCCCTTGCGGCCCCTATATCGCGGACTTCCTCTGCCACGCGGCAAAGTTGGTCGTAGAGATCGACGGCGCCACCCATTCCACCGACGCCGAGCTGCGCCGCGACAGCCTCCGCGACGCATGGTTTGCGAATAACGGCTTTTCTGTCTTGCGCGTGACCAATGCGGAGGTTTACGCAGAGTTCGAGGGCGTGCTGGAGACGATCTACCGGCGCGCTGAGGAGAATTTGCCCCCTCCCTGTCCCTCCCCCGCTAACGCGGGAGAGGGGACGCTCGCGATCAGCGAACTCGATGGAGGCGACGGCCTGCTCCCTCTCCCGCGAAGCGGGGGAGGGTTGGGGAGGGGGCCCTACAAAGTGAAACCATGACCGCCACCGAGACCTTCCACCACGACATCGCCGACCGCCACGACAAGGTGCTCATTGTCGACTTCGGCTCGCAGGTCACGCAGCTCATTGCGCGGCGCGTGCGCGAGGCGGGGGTTTATTGCGAGATCGCGCCCTTCCAGAACGCCGAGCGCGCCTTCGCCGACATCCGCCCCAAGGCGGTGATCCTTTCCGGCGGTCCCTGCTCGGTGACGGACGACGGCTCGCCGCGCGCGCCGCAGGCGATCTTCGATTCCGGCGTTCCCGTGCTCGGCATCTGCTATGGCGAGCAGGCGATGGCCGTGCAGCTCGGCGGTCATGTCGAGGGCGGGCATCATCGCGAATTCGGCCGCGCCGAGATCACCGCTTTGGCGCAGAGCGCGCTTCTCGACGGCGTCTGGGAGAAGGGCGCCTCCGCCACCGTCTGGATGAGCCATGGCGACCGCGTGACCAGGCTCCCCGAGGGCTTCAGCGTCATCGCCGCTTCCGAGAACGCCCCCATGGCGGCGATCGCCAATGAGGCGCGCCGCTATTACGGCCTGCAGTTCCACCCGGAGGTCGTGCATACCCCGGACGGCGCGAAGCTTCTTGCCAATTTCGTGCACAAGGTCGCGGGGCTTCGGTCCGACTGGACCATGGCCGCTTTCCGCGGCGAAGCGATCGCCGCGATCCGCAAGCAGGTCGGCGACGGCCGCGTGCTCTGCGGGCTGTCCGGCGGCGTCGACAGCGCCGTCGCGGCGGTGCTGATCCATGAGGCGATCGGCGACCGGCTCACCTGCGTCTTCGTCGACCACGGCCTGCTGCGGCTCGGCGAGGCGGAGGAGGTCGTGAGCCTCTTCCGCGACCATTACAACATTCCGCTGCACCATGTTGAGGCCGAGGAGCTTTTCCTGGGCGCGCTCGACGGCGTCGACGACCCGGAAGTCAAGCGCAAGACCATCGGCCGGCTCTTCATCGAGACTTTCGAGGCGGAGGCCAAGAAGATCGCGCAGGACGGCCGCGGCGCGCCGCAGTTCCTGGCGCAGGGCACGCTGTATCCCGACGTGATCGAGAGCGTCTCCTTCACCGGCGGGCCGTCGGTGACGATCAAATCGCATCATAATGTCGGCGGTCTGCCGGAGCGCATGAATATGGCGCTGGTCGAGCCGCTGCGCGAGCTCTTCAAGGATGAGGTGCGCGCGCTCGGCCGCGAGCTTGGCCTGCCGGAAGCTTTCGTGGGCCGCCATCCCTTCCCCGGTCCGGGCCTCGCGATCCGCTGCCCCGGTCTCATCACGCGCGAGAAGCTCGATATTCTACGCGAGGCCGACGCCGTCTATCTCGACGAAATCCGCAAGGCGGGTTTGTACGATCAGATTTGGCAGGCCTTCGCGGCGCTGCTCCCCGTGCGCAGCGTCGGCGTGATGGGCGACGGCCGCACTTATGACTACGTGCTGGCGCTGCGCGCCGTGACGTCGAGCGACGGCATGACGGCGGATTTCTTCCCCTTCGACATGGCGTTTTTGGGCCGCGCCGCGACGCGGATCATCAATGAGGTGAAGGGGGTGAATAGGGTGGTTTACGATGTGACGTCGAAGCCGCCGGGGACGATCGAGTGGGAGTAGGGGAATAGGACACCGTGGAGGGCATTGGAGCGAGATAGCGTAGAAAAGATGACGGGGCCAACCTACTTCAGGCGGACGCCAGCGCTGACAAGCTAAATGCAAATCAAACCGCTGTCAGGCCGCCATCCAGGATCAGATTGCTCCCCGTCGCGAATTTGGCCTCGTCGCTCAGCATGAAGAGCGCCGCCTGGGCGATTTCCTCCGCCGTCGCATATCGACCCATGGGATACCTTGCCAGACGGCGTGACCGCGCTTCGGGGGATTCGTCGCCGCCAAGCAGGCGCAGGCCCATCTCGGTCGAAGCTATAGTCCCGGGCGAAATCGAGTTGATCCGAATCCCGAAGGACGCATAGTCGGCGGCCATCTGGCGCGTCAGGCTGAGGACGGCGCCTTTCGACGCGCAATAGGCGGCCATGTTGCGGATGCCGACCAGGCCTGCGATCGACGCGATGTTGAGGATCACGCCGCGGCGCCGTTCCATCATGCCGGGCAACACCGCCTTGGAAGCCAGGACGACCCCAGAGACATTCACATTCATGATCCGCCGCCAGGACTCTGCGTCGGCTTCGTGCACAGAGCCGAGAGCGGCGACGCCGGCATTATTGACCAATCCGTCGATGTCTCCCAGCGCCTCTCCGACCTGCCGCGCCGCACTCGATATTGCGCGCCAGTCCGAAACGTCGGCTCCCAAGCCAATCGATCTCGCGCCATCCTCCGTCAACGACCGCGCGACGTCCTCGGCGCCCGCGCCATTGACGTCGATGACACCCACCGCGGCGCCTTCCTCAGCGAGCAAGGAAGAGATCGCGCGGCCGAGGCCGCCGCCGCCGCCCGTCACGATGATCGTCTTTCCTGAAACGCGTCCGGTCATCTGCGCGTCGCTACATGCTCGTGAGTTTTCTCTGGCCCGCTCGGAGCCGCGCCAGTTGAATGAAATAGGTCGGGTTCAGGAACAGCTCGTCCAGATCGCCGAGTTCATCGATCGTCAGGCCGCGCTTGACGAGCGCATTCAGATATTGAAACGCATCCTTCGCGCCGTAGCCGACATGATGAGCGCCGATCACCCGGCGGGTGTCGCCGTCCAGGATCAGTTTCTGGAAACCGGACATGTGCGGGCGCGCCATTGCGTAGAGCATCGTACGGTCGCCCGCCGGCAGCCCCACATTCAGCCCGTCGGGCGTGTCCGGCGGCAATTTGAGAACGACGACATTGCTGTAACGCGCCCGCGCCGCCTCCTCGCCCAGACCAAGCCAGCTGACTTCATAATGCGTATGCAGAAAGTCGGGCCAATCGGCCGCACGATACTTCACCGCCTCGCCCATGATAGAACGGGCGGCGAAGGCGCCGCTCTTGCGCGCCTTGAACATTTCCATGGGCGCCCCGATGAGGTCGCCGACCGCATAGACGCCGGGGATCGACGTCCTCAACGCGTCGTCCACGACAATCGCGCCTTTTGCGTCGACCTCGACGCCCAGTGTTTCAACCGCCATGTCCGAGTGCGGCCGCTCCCCGAGCGCGTGGAAGACGAAGTCCGTTTCGATTTCGAGACGCCCTGTCGACGTCTCCGCGATCACACGGGCGGCGCGGCCCTCGGCGTCTCCGATGATCTCGACGATATGCGCGCCCTCGACGATTTCGACGCCCTGTTCCCGCATGCGATCGAGGGCATAGCCGCGCGTCTCTCCGTCGGCGATCATGTCGAGCGGGCGATTACGCACGAGCATCACGACACGGCGGCCGGTTGCATTGAAGAAGCAGCCATATTCCACAGCCGTTTTGCCGCCGCCGATGACGACGATCGTCGGCCCGGGCTCCTTGTCGAGCGTCTCGACAATGCTCGCATAGGTGTGCACGCCAAGAAGATGCGCGCCCGGCGCATCCAATGGGGCCGCCGCGGCGCCGCAGGCGAGCACGAGGGCGCGCGCGCGGAAAATTTCGCCCGCGGCTTCCACCGCCCCCGCATCGAGAATGTGCGCCGGCGCATTCAGCACGAATTCGAGATCGAGCTGCTCCTTGCTTTGATAATTCATCACGGCGTGTGGGCCCGTGCGTCCTTTGCGGAAGAGGTCGACCACCTCCTTGATG
This sequence comes from Methylocystis iwaonis, assembly GCF_027925385.1. Taxonomy (NCBI): domain Bacteria; kingdom Pseudomonadati; phylum Pseudomonadota; class Alphaproteobacteria; order Hyphomicrobiales; family Methylocystaceae; genus Methylocystis; species Methylocystis iwaonis. The sequence goes on along the minus strand of NZ_AP027142.1, from coordinate 2,658,009 downwards.
CTCACGATCTTCCCCCTGAGATCCGGGAACCACAGCTCCCCAGCAAAGCTGCGCGTGAGCATGAGCTCTGCGGCGCAATCCGAAAACAGATGATGCGGCACGCAGGCGTTATGGGGGCACGAGCCGCCCAGGAAGGGCCAGCGATCGATGATCAGCGGCCTTCCGCCCATTGCGCGCATATAAGCCGCGCCGAACCTGCCCGCGGCGCCGCCGCCAATGAAAATGGCGTCGAAGGGACGTTCGTCACCCGCGTCGATGTTGCGGATCGGACCGACGTCCTGCGGATGCGCGAGCGCGTTTTCGATTTTCTCCGCCCATTGCGAGATGGTTAGAAAGCCCCGACGCAGCGTCATCACATTCTCCAATTACGCTACTCGCCGACAGATTTGATCAGGCGTTCGATGACGTGCCGGGTAAGCTGGAATTACACTCCAGAAAATTGGAGCCGTCAAAACCAGGCGCCTTCAAATCTCGATGGCGCTACGGATCAGAAACTTTGCCCTGGCGATGATGACGAACCAAAGGTCATCCATGCCCTTTCATTTGCCTGATGGCGATCCCCAAGGCGAGACCCGCATAGCCGAAAAGCGTGATCGCGTTTTTTCGAACAAGGCGCGCCCAGCGAAAAGTCCAACTCCGCTTCATTCATTTGGGTGATCGAGGCGCGCGGCGGACCGACATAATCGGCAATGGGACTACACGGTCGAGGCTCGTCGCTGTGACGCTGCTTTGCCTCCCGTCGGGTGCGTGCAAGGAACCTAACGCGGCGTCCCTGCGTTGACTTTCATCAGTTTCGGTTTTTGAATGGATGAGATGCGGTCCAATCGAAGCTCGAAGAAAAAGTCGACGGAGGGGACCCATGAAGATCAGTGGCCGAGATATATTGATTCCGACCAGCATGGTCGGCAATTATCCCAATCCGCGCTGGTGGGACGCTTCTTTCGCCAGGCAGTTCGAGGGCAATCGGGAGCCGCCGGATTCGCTTAGCCGCGAAGCTTTGGAGGATGCTATCGGCGCGATCGCCAACGATCAGGAACGCGCGGGGTTGGATATTATTTCCGACGGGCGCGTGCATGGCGACAACTACGCGGACACGGCAGTGTACCACTATTTCCGCCGGCTCGGATATAATCTGAGCGGTGGTCATCTCGGCTTCCCGATCTACAGCCGCCTCCACACGGGCACGGTCGAGCAGGAGATCAAGCGCCGCGGCGCCATCATGGTAGAGCAAGCGCGCGCCCTGAAGCGCGCCACGAGCAAACCGACGAAAGTTCAATATACCGGCGTTCAAGTTCTTGCGCAGTGCACAAACGACCTCTTCTATAAGAGTTCGCGCGATCGCGCCCTCGCTATCGCCGCCGCAATGAATGAGGACATTCGCGAAGTCGACGCGCTCGGCGTCGACTTCATTCAGCTCGACGAGTTCACCTGGCCCTATTTCTTCGAGGACTGGGCCATCGAGGCGTTCAACACGGCCGTCGAGGGCGTGAAAAACGCGCGCATCGTCGTGCATGTGTGCTGGGGCAATTGGGGCGGCACGCCTGCCTATTATCCTGATGAGACCGGTAAGCCCGGCGAGATTTATGACCTGACCAAGCGTAAGGATAGCGCGAAGGCGCCGGCGGCGACTCGCGCAATCGTGCCGAAGGCCTACGAGGCTAACATAAACGTCTTGAACCTCGAGAACTGCGGTCGCCGCATCGACGACATGTCGGGCCTCGACGCCTTCAAGGAATTCCCGCTGCCAGACAATGTGGATTTTTGGGCCGGCGTCATCGACGTCAAAAGCACCATCACCGAGACCGCGACGCAGGTGGCGGAGCGCATCAATAATCTGTTGAAGGTCATTCCGGCAGACCGTCTCGGCGTGACGACCGACTGCGGCCTCATCTTGCTGCAACGCTACATTGCACAGGACAAGCTGCACGCTCTCGTGGAAGGCGTGAAGCTCGTGCGTGAACAAATAAGGCAACCAATCGCGGCCGAGTGATCCTCTCGCGGCGCGGCGGTAGGTACCCGCCGCGCCCCTTTGATCACGCTGGAGCCGCGCCCATGCCCGTATTTGCCATTGCATGTCCCGATTGCGGGAACGTCACGAGGGCGCTCGTCCTCGCCGGCTGCCGCATGCCCGCGGAATGGGTTTGCGGCAACTGCAAAGTCCGACGCGCAACGCCCGAGCTGACGATGGCGGAGAGACACCCGTGGGAAGAGGGCCACGGGTCTGGCTGCCTGTGTTGCGGGCCCGCGGCGGCGTCCGCGCCGACGTGTGCTCCAATAGACGGCTAGACAATGGGCGAAGCTGTTTACGATTACATCATCGTTGGCGCGGGATCGGCCGGCTGCGTGCTCGCGAACAGGCTGACCGAGGACCCGAATTGCCGCGTCCTGCTACTCGAAGCGGGCGGCGAAAGCGACTCGCCGCTCGTTCGGACGCCGGCGCTGTATGGAAGCTTGCAGGACAGCGCTTTCGACTGGGGCGACCGCACGCCACCGCAAGCAAATTTGAATGGAAGGCGTGTTTTCCTGCCGCAAGGCCGCGCGCTCGGCGGGTCGAGCGCCATCAACTACATGATCTACATCCGCGGCAATCGCAGCGATTACGATGGTTGGGCGGCGGCGGGCGCGCAGGGCTGGTCGTACGAGGACGTGCTGCCCTATTTCCGCAAATCGGAAGGAAACCGTGATTTTTCGGACCGCTTCCACGGCGTCGACGGGCCGCTCGCAGTCTCGAGTCATAAGCCCGGTTTGCTCGTCGAGCGATATTTCGCGGGAGGAAACGAGATCGGCCTTCCGTTCAACCCGGACTTCAATGGAGAAACGCAGGAAGGCTGCGGCCCTTTGCAAGCGACGCTCGCCGATGGCGCGCGATGCAGCGCCGCAGACGCATTTCTTGCGCCAGCGCGCCATCGCAAGAACCTGACTACGTTAACGCACGCGTGCGCGACGCGGTTGCGCTTCGACGGACGCCGCGCGGTCGGCGTCGACTATGTGCGACTCGGCTCGGCCGAGACCGCGCGCGCGGAGAGCGAAGTCATTCTCTCAGCGGGCGCGTTGCGGTCGCCGCTTTTGCTCATGCTTTCGGGCATTGGGCCAAAGGCGGAGCTCGACAGGCAGGGCATCGACGTCCGCGTCCATCTGCCTGGCGTCGGGAAGAACCTTCAGGACCATCTGCATACGCGGGTCAGATGCGCGATCACGCAGCCGCTGACCTTTGGCGGCCTCGATGAAACGCAGAAGGCGGCGGCGCGGCGGCAATATGAAAAGGACCGAAGCGGGGCGCTGGCGTCCAATTTTCTGGAGGCCGGCGCCTTCGTGAGACTTCGGGAAGCAAGCCCCGAGTTGCAGCTTTTTTTCCTCGCCCAGCTCGCGGCCGACTATCCGGAAGCAGGGCCGACCAATCGACATGGGCTGACGTTCACCGCCTATGTCAATCGCCCGCGCAGCCGCGGCTCCGTCTCGCTCTTATCGGCGGATCCGCTCGACCGCCTGTCCGTCGATTTCAACTACCTTGCCGATCCCGACGATTTGAGACTCGCCATCGAGGGCGTGCAATGCAGCTTGCAGCTTCTCCACGCCAAAGCGTTCGACGATATTCGCGGCGAGGAGATTGCGCCGGGCGTTGCGGCGAGAAGCACGGCGGAAATCGAAGCATTCGTACGCCGCACCGCGTCCACGACTTGGCATCCGGCGGGAACTTGTAAGATGGGCGACGACGACATGGCCGTCGTCGACTCGCAACTTCGCGTGCAGGGCGTCACGGGACTGAGGATCATCGACGCCTCGGTGATGCCGACGATCGTCAGCGGGAACACTAACGCGCCGGTTATCATGATCGCCGAAAAGGCCGCCGACATGATCCGCAGCCAGTCCGCGGGGGCCCCATGACGTCGCCGCGCGAAATTCGAACCGAGCCGGACAAGCGGCGCACTCTGGACGAACTTGCGTCCATGGTCCCCGACGGCGCCGTCGTCGCGGTTGGCGGCGGCCTGTCGTCTCGCGAACCCATGGCGCTCTTGCGCGCGCTGCTGCGCAGAGGGGCGACGGGTCTGACGGTCGTCGGTTCGGCGCATGGCATCGACGTCGACCTTCTCTGCGCGGGCGGCGCCCTGGCGCGTTCCGCCGAGAGTTATGTCGGTTTCGAGCAGGATTTCGGCCTTGCGCCGAATTACCGCCGCGCCCTCGAATCCGGCGCGGTCGAAGCCGCGGACAGTTGCTGCTATACGCTGGTGCAGCAGTTGCGCGCGGCGATCCAGGGATTGCCGTTCATGCCGATACGCTCCGTGCGCGGCACGGGCTTTATGACGCTGCACCCTGAATACAGGCTTATGACCTGCCCCTTTACTGGAGAGGAGTTGCTTCTCGTTCCGGCGCTCGAGCCAGACGTCGCGTTGATCCATGCCCAATATGGGGACGAGAAGGGCAATCTCGTCATTCAAGGGCCGCCGGTCGCCGATCTGCTTTTCGCACGCGCGTCGAAACTTGTTTTGGCGACCGTGGAGAAGATCGTGACGACGCAGGACGTGCAAGGCATGCCCGGCGCTGTTCTTCCCTATTTCTACGTCGCAGCAATCTGCGAAGCGCCGATGGGCGCCCATCCGACAGCATGCTATCCATTCTACGGATACGACCGGCCGCATACGGCGCTCTACCACGCGGCGGCGCGCGCCGGCGCTGAAAGCTTCAAGAGCACCTACCTCGACGTCTTCGTGCACGGCGCCGCGTCCCATGACGCCTATCTTGCCCGCATCGGCGGAGAGGCCACGCGCGCGCGGCTCGCGTCCTGGGCGAATGGCGACGACGCCTGGATGAACCTCTATCGCGACGAGGCGCCGGCATGATTGCAAGCTGCACTCTCGGCGAAATGATGATCGCGGCGTTGACGCGCACCATACAGGACGGCGAGCTCGTCTTTCACGGTTTTGGCTCACCCCTCGTGCAACTCGCGATGCATGTCGCCAAGCGCACGCATGCGCCGCGCATGGGGCTCGTCGCCGGTGCCACTTACGGGGTCGACCCCGCGCCGCGTTTCCTGACGCCTACATCCAATGACTGGGCCATGGATCAGGGCGCGGCCGCTTCGCTCGGCATCGAAGAATTGTTCGATCTCGCAGCGGCCGGGCGGCTTGGGCGGATGTTTCTTTCCGGTCTGCAGATCGATCGGTGGGGCAATTGCAATGTGACGGCGCTCGGCGCGCCGCACATGGCGATGAAGCTTCCGGGCGGCGGCGGCGGCGGCAATCTCTCATGCGATGCGCAACGCGTCACCCTCTGGACGCCCGCGCATCGCGCCGAGATCGACGCGAAGGGACGACGCCGCTTTCGGCTGGTCGAGGCTTGCGACTTCATCACAAATCTCGGCCATCGCGACGCTGCGGGACGGCCCAGAAAGGCATATGGCCATCGCGGCCGCGGCCCGCAGTTTTTGATTACAGAGCTCGGTCTTTTCGATTACGAGGCGGATGGCCATATGCGCCTCGTCGCGCTTTATCCCGACACGACGATCGAGGACGCGCAGGAAAACACCGGCTTTGCGCTTCGGATGGCGGATCGCGTCGGCGTCATCGCGCCGCCGACGCGGTCCGTCGTCGATCTGATCCGCAAGCTCGATCCGCTGCGCGTGCACGAGAAGGAAATCCGGCCGTTGGATTTGAAGCGGCGCTTCGACCTCGTCGAGCAGCGTGAGGAGCGCGCGTAATGAGAGAGCGGCTTGCCTGCGCGCCGACCTATCTGGACAGGCTCAATGTCGTTCCCCTGCCTTACCGTGGCGTCAGCGTGCAGCCCTATGCCGGCGACATGACCGAACCGGCAATCGTCGGGCATCTGCTGGGCCGCGAAACTTATCGACGCACGGAATTCATTGTTCTTTGCGGACCCGATTCCCGGCACGCCGTCGTGGCCGTGAGCGCGCGGGACCGCGCGCCGCTGTTTTCGCCGATTATGGGCGTCGAAGTGCTGGGTCTCCCCGAGACGTGCGTCTACGTCCGTGATCCTGAGACCGATTGCGGCAACCGTTCGGCGCTGGCGCGGCTGGCGCTTGAACATAATGTCGGCGCCGATCGTACACTGATCTGCGAGGGCAAGTTCGACCACGTGAATTTCATCCACCATCCGCGGCCTCTCATGCTGCGTGTCGTCGAGGTCACGCCGCCGGAGCCTCCCAAGCTGTTCGATCTGGTGCGCCACGTGCTCAGCTATGCCGATCTGCCGCCCATCGTCCCGATCCTCGAGCGCATCGAACTGACCTCGCTCGTAAGCGAAACGCCCGCGGCCTTTCTCGTACCCTGCCGATCCGGCGGCCTCGACGATCTCGGCGCGCCGATCCACTATCTCGACGAGCGGCCGCCGGCGCGCGAAGCGTGGACCTTGATCGGCTGCGAACGAAGCCTTCAGTTTCACCGACACTATTACGGCGACGAGCCGCCACGTATCGAAATGTGTCCGCGCGTCATCGCCGGAGGACGAAGCGAGCCGACTATTCTGAAATGCTGTTTGCTCGAGTTCGACATCGAGCGCGACGGGGAGACGCTAATCGTGCCGTGGGGAGCGGACCTGCCGATGGTCGAACGCGCCCTCCGGGCGCTGTCCCAGCATTTGGAGGCGCAGTCGTGAATAGCCTCGACTCCGCCTGGAAAGGCGTCTGGTCGCTCGATGCGATCGTCAATCGACGCCTGCGCCGGCCGCGCGTCGCCGGCGTGACCATGGTGATCGACACCGGCCTCGGCCTATCGGCCATGCGCGATATACTCGACCTCGCGGCCCACCATATCGACCACTGGAAATTCGGCTTCGGGACGACGGCCCTGATGCCGCGCGCTGCGCTCGAAGCGAAGCTTTCATTGCTGCGCAGCCACAATATTGTGTCCTATCCGGGCGGGACCCTTCTCGAGGCGGCCGTCGTGCAGGAGCATTGCCGCGTCTTCATGACGCGCGCCGCCGAACTCGGATTTGAAGCCGTTGAAATTTCCGAGGGCACGATCGACCTCCCCGGGGAACGTCGCCGCCGGATGATCGATTGCGCCAGAAACGCCGGTTTGGAGCCGATCACAGAGGTGGGACGAAAGGATCCGGCCCGACAACCCGTCGCCGACGAACTTGCCGCGCAGGTCCTGCGCGACCTCGAATGGGGCGCGAGATGGGTGATCATCGAAGGAAGGGAGAGCGGCCAAGGCGTCGGAATTTACGATCGTGCGGGCGACATTCGTTCTTCCTATCTGGATGAGGTGACGCGGCTCGTCGGGGACGCTGCGTCCCGCATGATCTGGGAGGCGCCGCTACGCGCGCAGCAGGCCTATCTCGTCTGTCGCTTCGGCGCCAATGTGAGCCTCGGCAACATTCCCCCTCACCAGTGTCTGGCGCTCGAGGCGCTACGCTGCGGCCTGCGGTTCGAGAGCTTCGCAGCCGTCGCCAAGCATTCGAGGGACGCCGGGGTTTGGGACCCCGCACGCATCGAAGATAAAACTCTTTCATCAACTGCGAGCGACGAATGAGCGACGATCCGCGCGCTGGGGCGCTGGAGATCGGCGAGCGCCTTTCACAATCGCCGTCGGCGCGCCTCGTCGCCCTGGCGTTCAGCGAGGAACTCGACGGACAGATGGGCCTTGCCGAGATGGTCGGCTGGGTCGATCTCGCCCACACGCTTTGCCTCGCCGACGCCGGGGTCATTCCGCAGGCGCCGGCGCGCGAGCTGATCGGCGCGCTACTCGACTTGCAACGGGCCGGAGCTTTCGAACCCCGTCCCGAATTTGGGGATCTCTACACGAATCGGGAAGCCTGGCTCACGCGCAAGACGGCGGCCGCAGGCTGGCTCGGGGTCGCGCGCGCCAGGCGCGAAGCCTTGACGACGGCTTATCATCTGAAGGTCTGCGGGGCGATCTGCGATCTATGCGACGCGCTCGGCGTCGCCATCGAGGCGTTGAGCGCTGTCTCCTTGCGCCACAAGGACAGTGTGATGCCCGATTACACCTATTTGCAGGCCGCGCAACCGACGACATTCGGGCATTACGTTCAAAGCTTTGCTTGGCCGTTACTGCGCGACTCCGATCGGTCGATCGAGCTTTACGCGCGCATGAACCAATGTCCCGCGGGCATCGGAAGCGCCAATGGCTCGGTAATCACGCAGGATCGGCGAGCGATCGCAAGGCGCCTGGGCTTCACCGCGCCGGTGCGGCACGCGCGCGACGCCATGTGGATGCACGATCTAGCCATCGAGGCCTGCGCAATCGCCGTCTCAGTGTGCGTTAATCTCAGTCGCCTCGCGGAAGATTTGATGATCTTCGCGAGCGCCGAGTTCGGCTTCGTTCGGCTGGCCGACCGCCATTCTCGCGCCAGCAAGATCATGCCGCAGAAGCGCAACCCCTTCGCTCTCGCTTTTGCGCGCGCCACGGCCAATCGGCTCCTTGGCGTGCAGGCCGGGGTTGCTGCGGCGGGGCGCACGCCGTCCGGGCAGATGGATAATCGCCTGTATGCTTACGGCGCAATCCCTGAGGCTTTGCGCGCCGCGGGAGAGGCGGCTCTGCTCGTGGCCGAATGCGTCGACGATCTCGAATTCAACCAGAAGCGCGCCTTGCAGGCGCTCGAAGATCGCGCTGTCTGCGCCGCCGACCTTGCTGAACGACTTACCGCGGAAGCCAAGATCGACTATCGGCGCGCGCATGGCGCGGTTGGTCGGCTCGTTGCAAATCTGGAGGCGCAAGGGCGGACGCTCGCGGATGCGACGCCGGAAGACCTGGGCGCCGCGCTGCGAAGCGCCGGGGCTGGAGAGGAAGTCATAAACACAGCAGACATACTCGCCTGCGCGCTCGATGTGACGGGTTGCGTGGGGGCGCGAAAAGACGTCGGATGCGCCTCTCCGAAAGAAGTGGCCGCGATGGCGGAAGAGTTGAGCAGAGCGGCGCGCGAGCGCCGGGGACAGATTGCGCAGAGGCGGGCCGACCGGAAGGCCGCAATCGATGCGCTTTTCGCCGAGGCGCGCAGCTTTGCGGGGGATGCCCGATGACAGGCTGGTCCTTTGCCTCCGCGATTTATGGTGGCGCCTGGTCCACGCCCGAGATGCGCACGCTTTTCGACGACATTCCGCGCACCCGCAGATGGATCGAGCTTCTTGCCATCCTTGCGGAAGTTCAGGCCGAGCACGGCGTGATTCCATCCGACGCGGCGCAGGACATAAAGACGACCTGCGCCTCGTTGTGCGTCGACGACGACTTTCTGGCTGAGTGTCGCGACGGATATCAAGCGACCGCGCATTCGACGGCTGGCCTCATCGCCGCCGTCGCGCGTCGTTGCGCTTCGTCAGGTTCCGAATGGTTTTACTTTGGCGCCACCGTGCAGGATGTCGCCGACACATGGCTCGTGCTTGCCCTGCGCGCCGCTCGTCGTCTGCTCAGTGACGATCTTGAACGCGCGATGGCAGCTTGCGAAGCCCTATGCCGGCGTCATCGACAGACGATCATGCCCGGGCGGACGCATGGCCAGCAGGGCCTCCCGATCACCTTTGGCTTCAAGGTCGCCGGTTGGCTTGCGGAGTTACGCCGCCATCGAATGCGCTTCGACGAAGCCGCCGCCCGCACTGATGTCGGTCAACTTTGTGGCGGCGTCGGCAGCCTTTCGGCGCTCGGGACGGATGCGCTTGCGCTGCAACAGCGCTTCCTGGAGCGCGTCGGCCTCGCTGTCCCCGATATGTCCTGGACCGCAAGCCGGGATCGATACGCCGAGTGGGGGCAACTCCTCGCGCTCGTGTCGGCGACCGCCGACCGCATTGGCCATGAGATATACAATCTGCAACGCGACGAGATCGGCGAGCTGCGGGAGGCGGCGCTCGCCAAAGGGGTCGGCAGCATCACCATGCCGCACAAGCGCAACCCCGAGACGGCGGAGCATCTCGGAACATTGGCCCGCGTCGTGCGCGCCAATTCGAGCCTGCTGCTCGAGAGTCTGGTGCATGATCACGAGCGCGACGGACGGTCCTGGAAAGTAGAGTGGAACGCGATTCCGGAGCTGACCATGGCCGCCGGCAAAGCCCTTTCGCTCCTAGCCGCCCTGCTCGAGACTGTCGAAGTCGATGCAGAACGCATGCGCGTCAATCTCGCGGCGAATGGCGGTTTCGCTCTTTCGGAAGGCGTGATGGTTGCGCTCGCGCGGCGCATCGGCAAACCCGAGGCGCATCGGCTGGTGATGTCCCTTTCGGCTGTCGCGCGGGCGGAGGGCCGCTCCTTCCCGGACGTCGTCGCGCGTGACGAGACCATACGGTCGCATCTTGGTGACGACGAAATCGCGCGGCTGCTCGATCCGTCCGCGCAGACGGGTCAATGCGTCGCGCTCGTCGATCGTCTGCTCGCACAGAAGGCGCCGACATGACGGGATGGGCTACGCGACTGGACGCTCTGCCACGGCTGTCGCTTATCCCCGAGCCGACGCCCTTACACGCGGCTCCGCGATTGTCCGCTGCGCTCGGCGGTCCGAGACTTTGGTTCAAGCGCGACGATCTGATCCCCGTCGCCTTTGGCGGCAACAAGGTGCGCGCGCTCGACCTCGTCGTAGCGGACGCCCTTGTAAAAGGCGCGGATACGCTGGTGACGGGCGCGGGCGTTTTGTCCAATCACGTGCGCGCAACCGCCGCGATCGCATCACTTGAGGGGCTCGCCAGCCGCATGGTTTATTGGGGCGCGCCTTCGCCGCGCGCCGAAGGCAATCACCGCCTCACGGTCATGCTCGGCGCGGTTATTCGATTCACTGGCGACGCGGATCGCGCCTCGGTTGACGCCGGCCTGGAACAGGCCGCCTCCGATATCCGCACGCGTGGCAGGCGCCCCTATGTGATCCCGCGCGGCGGCGCCTGTCCGCTTGCAGCGCTCGCCCACGCGCTCGCCGTGCGCGAGACCATGGCGCAATGCGCGGCGCTTGGCGTGTCGCCCGGATGCGTCGTCATGCCTGTTGGCGGCGCAGCGACGCTCGCAGGTTGGCTGCTCGGGGCCGCGCTGTTCGCTGCCCCATGGCGGATCGAAGCCTTTACGGTGAGCAGGCCTGCATCGGAAGCGACGGCGCAGGCGCGCCGTCTCGCGGCGGCGAGCGCGGCGCTGATCGGCAGTGACGTCAACGTGGACTCCGTGGCGTTTCGCGTTCACGACGGCTTCATTGGCGCGGGCTATGGCGTTCCGTCGCGCGAAGGGCAAGAGGCGATCGGAGCGACAGCCCGCGCGCAGGCGATCTTTCTCGATCCCGTCTACACCGGCAAGGCAATGGCGGGCTATTGCGCCCTGTGCGCGCGCGGCGCTTATGCAAGCGCGGACGACGTTTTGTTCCTCCACACCGGCGGGTCGCCGGCGCTTTTCACAACAGGCATGGAGGCGTCATGAGCGATTGGCGCACAGCTTTGTTCAACCCGCGCCGCGTGGCGGTTGTCGGCGCGTCGGCCACGCCGGGCAAAGCCGGCGCGCTGTTCCTGAGCAACCTCGCTTCCGCCGAGTCGGGCTTTGCCGGAGACGTTATCGGCATCCACCCGAGCGCAACCGAACTGCTCGGCCGTCCGACCTTTCCGCGTCTCGACGCGGCGCCGTCGCCTGTCGATCTCGCCATCATCGTGACGCCGGCCGCGACGCTCCCATCGGTCATCGAGGATTGCGGCCGCGCAAGCATACCCGTCGCCGTCGTCATTTCCGGCGGCTTTGCCGAAACAGGCGCGGAAGGCGCCCTCTTGCAGCAAAAGGCGATCGAGGCCGCGCGAACACATAGCGTTCGGCTGGTCGGGCCCAATTGCTTTGGCGTCATCAATGCGCATTGCGGGCTCAACGCCTCGCTTTCCATCGGACTTCCGAGAAAAGGCGGCATATCGCTCGTCACGCAGAGCGGCGCCTATGGGATGGCCGCTTATTCGCGCTCGATCGACGAGGGCATGGGATTCTCGAAAATCGTGGCGCTCGGGAACAAGGCGGATGTCGATGAAGCGGATATCATCGCCTATCTCGGCAGCGATCCCGAGACGCGCGTCATTGCGCTGCTGCTCGAGTCGTTTCGTGATGGCCGTCGCCTTTTCGAGACGATTGCAGCGATAACGTCGTCCAAGCCGGTCGTCGCGTTGAAGACAGGCAGGAATCCTTCGGCGCAACGCGCGGCTGCGAGTCATACGGCGGCGCTTTCGAGCGACTCCGTGGTCGCCGAGGCGGCGCTGCGTCAAGCTGGCGCGCATGTCGTCGACGACGGATTTTCGCTGCTCGAGGTCGCAGCGTCTCTCGCTCGTCAGCCGCCCTTGCGGGGGCGACGGATCGGCATCATCACCAATTCGGGCGGCGTCGGCGTCGAACTGACCGACCTACTGGAATCGCAAGGCCTCGCCGTTCCGGAACTCTCGCCGGAGTTGCAGCAAAAAATTGCACAGACGCTGCCGCCGCATGGATCGCCCGCCAATCCGGTCGACGTGACGACCGACTGGGCGCGATTTCCGCAGATGTATGGGGCTGCGGTCGAAGCGCTCATGAGGAGCGACGAAGTCGACGCGGTTGTTCCCGTGTTGCTGCAACGCTCCGCGCTCATGCCGGAAGTGGGCGACGCGGTTGCGGTCGCGCTTCGCAAGTCTCGGGATGCAGGGTCGCAAAAGCCGCTTCACATTTGCTGGGTCGCGCCAAGGGTGGCCGACGCCAATCGCGCGCGCCTGCTCGAGGCCGGAATACCCTGTCATCTGTGGCCGGCGGGGACCGCCTCGGCGCTCGCCGCGACCAGCGCACGGGCCGCAGATGCTCGACCAAATACGGTTGCCGCTTCGAGCGCCGCGCCGGCGCTGTGCGACGCGGATGGCTGGGCGCCAACGCCTCAGGCATTTTCACTGCTCGCGCAGGCGGGCTTCCCCATCGAGCCGTTGGTCTGCGTCTCATCCGCAGAGGAAGCCGCCGCCGCTGCGGAACATATGGGCTTCCCGGTCGTCCTCAAAGCGGAGCGCCCTGGATTGGTCCACAAAAGTGACCAGGGCGCCGTGCGCCTCGGTCTTGCCGACCGTGATTCCGTCGCCCGCGCTTTCACGGATTTCAGCCATCGGCTCGGACCGGGACCGGCGCTCCTGCAGCGGCAGGCGAAGCCGGGCCTCGAACTCGTCATCGGCGGCCGGCGCGATCCCTCCTTCGGTCCGATCGTGCTCGCCGGTCTGGGGGGCGTTTGGATCGAAGCCTTCAACGACATCGGCGTCCGTTTGGCGCCGATCGACATAGACGAAGCCGTGCGCATGGTGGAGAAGCTGAAAGGGCGGAGGCTTTTCGAAGGGTTCAGAGGCGCGCCGCCGATCGACATTCTAATGTTTGCGCGCCTTCTGGCCGACGTCTCCCAATGGTTCGCCGCCGCGAGCTGGCTCGACGAACTCGACATTAATCCGCTGATCGCATCCGGTGACGGATTCGAGATCGTCGACGTACGTATGCGAATCCGCAACGCGGAGGGGGACCCTCATGCGTGAAAGGCTGAAAAATAAGAAGCGCGGTTTTGCAACGCGCGCGATTCACGAAGGTCAGGAGGCGAGCAATTTCTTGGGCGCTCTGACCCCTTCGGTGTTCATGACGTCCACCTACGCCTTTCCGAGCGTCGAGGAAGGAGAGGCGATTTTCCGCGGCGAGGCGCATGGCTATGTCTACGGTCGCACCCGCAATCCGATTGCTTGGGCTACGGGCGATAAATAACCAAGCTAGCCAGCAGGGTCGACTTTCCGCCGCCAGAACAGCCAGAGATCATCACGAAACGATCACCCAAGGAAGCGCGTTCCTTTATCTTTTTAATTCAAACGGGTTGAGTATTCTGACTTCAAACGCCTCAAAATCCCGCACATTCCGCGTAACTATCGTCAGCCCGTGCACCATCGCGGTCGCGGCGATCATCGCATCTTCTAGCAAATCGTCCGAGCGGCGGTGCATCAGGCGCGCCCAGCAGCGGAAGGCGGCGGCGTCCATGGGCAGCACATTGTAGGACTGCGCTACAAGCTCCAGCCAGTTTTCGATTTCGCGCGCCTTCGCCTCGTCGCGCTCGCGGGTGATCTCTATGCCCGCCTGAATTTCGCCGATGGTCACGACGCTGAGGCGCAGGTCGGCGTCGTCGACGCTTTCGAGCCACGCCAGCACCGCGCCATGAGGCTTCGGGCGACGAAGCTCCGAGACGACATTGGTGTCGAGCAGATACATGCGTTCAGTCGATCTCGACCGGCGAGCGGCGGCGCCGGGCCCCGCGCTTGGGTATAAGCAATTCGCCCCGTGGCGCTGGCGCGAGAAGGAGTTCCTTGAGGCTCGGCCGCGCCGCCTGTTGCAGGCGCCGCCACTCCCCGATCGGCGCGAGCACGGCGGTTTCCGCGCCCCGCTTCGTGACGATCTGCGGGCCTTCCTTCAGGCAGGTCTCAAGCAATTCACTGAACCGCGCCTTGGCGTCCTGCACTGGCCAGCTACTCATCGGCTGCTTTCTCTCAAACTAGTCAGATAACTAGTTAGCACATGCTCATCCGATGTCGAGAGCCGTCGCCGCTCCAGCGTTCAACCCCAAGTCGACTTTCCCGCCTCGCTTCTGTAAGGAAGCCTCTGCCAGAGATCGCCGACAAGAATCTGTAATACTGGGTCGCTAACCCGCCTGTGCGGAACTCTTTCCGCTGCGAGAGCCTGTCGGCCGAACGCCCCCACGAACCGAGGGAGAGTGGATTTTGCGCATTGCGATGATTGGCAGTGGTTACGTGGGTCTCGTGTCCGGGGCGTGTTTTTCGGATTTCGGCCATACGGTCGTTTGCGTCGATCTCGACGAGGCGAAAATCAAAGCGCTCGAAGCGGGCGTGATGCCGATCTACGAGCCGGGGCTCGAGCAGCTCGTCGAACGCAACGTCCGCGACGGGCGTCTGAGCTTCTCGACTGATCTGAAAGCCTCCGTGGCGGGCGTCGATGCGGTCTTCATCGCGGTCGGCACGCCCTCGCGTCGCGGCGACGGCCATGCGGATCTTTCTTACGTTTTCGCCGCCGCCGCCGAAGTCGCGCGCGCCGCGACTGGGCCTCTCGTCGTCGTGGATAAATCGACCGTGCCGGTCGGGACCGGCGACGAGGTGGAGCGCATCGTGCGCGAGGCGCGCCCGGACCTGCAGATCGACGTGGTCTCCAACCCGGAGTTCCTGCGCGAAGGCGCGGCGATCGAGGATTTCAAGCGGCCCGACCGCGTCGTGCTTGGCGTCGAGAGCGAGCGCGCCCAAGAGGTCATGGCGGCGATCTATCGCCCGCTGTCGCTGAACGGCCTGCCGATGGTCTTTGTCGCGCGCCGCACGGCGGAGCTGATCAAATACGCCGCCAACGCCTTCCTCGCCGTCAAGATCACCTTCATCAACGAAATCGCGGATCTGTGCGAGGCGACGGGCGCCAATGTGCAGGATGTCGCGCGCGGCATCGGCCTCGATAAGCGCATCGGCTCAAAGTTCCTGCACGCCGGGCCGGGCTATGGCGGCTCCTGCTTCCCGAAGGATACGCTGGCGCTGGTCAAGACCGGCCACGACTTCGAGGCGCCCGTTCGCATCGTCGAAACCGTGGTCAGCATCAACGATCAGCGCAAGCGCGCCATGGGCCGCAAGATCATCGCGGCCTGCGGCGGCTCGGTGCGCGGCAAGACGATTGCGCTCCTGGGCCTGACCTTCAAGCCCAACACCGACGACATGCGCGACGCGCCCTCGCTCGCGATCGTGCAGGCGCTGCTCGACGCCGGGGCCTCGGTGCGCGGCTATGATCCCGAAGGCATGGCGCAGGCGAAGGCGCTCATGCCGACGATCGACTATGCCGGCAACGCCTATGATTGCGTGAAGGGCGCCCATGCGGTCGCGCTGGTGACGGAATGGGACGAATTCCGCGCCCTCGATCTCGGCCGGGTGAAGGAGCTGCTTGCCGAGCCGATCCTCGTCGATCTGCGCAACGTCTATCCGGTGGCCGAGGCCGAGCGGTATGGCCTGCGCTATGTGAGCATTGGCCGGCCGGTTTGAGTTGAGGGCAAGCGGACGGGCGCCGCTGGGGCGTTAGATTCCCGCGGCCCCCCTCCCCAACCCTCCCCCGCTTCGCGGGAGAGGGGGCAGATTGAGGCCTTCATCGACAAGGCCGATCATGAGCGTCCCCTCTCCCGCGAAGCGGGGGAGGGACAGGGAGGGGCCCCATTTTTTGGGTAAACTGGTCGTCCGCCGGCTTATCTGTGTTATGCCCGCGGGTGTTCCGGAGAAAACTGAAAAAATGTCCTTCTCGCTCGCCATCATCGGCCGGCCCAATGTCGGCAAGTCGACGCTCTTCAACCGGCTGACCGGCAAGAAGCTGGCGCTGGTCGACGACCGCCCCGGCGTCACCCGCGACCGCCGCGAGGGCGAGGCCAAGCTCGCCGATCTGCGCTTCACCATCATCGACACGGCCGGGTTGGAGGAAGGCGCCGCCGCGACGCTGGAAGGGCGCATGCGCGCCCAGACCGAAAGCGCCATCCTTTCCGCCGACGCCATTCTCTTCGTCATCGACGCGCGCGTCGGCGTCACGCCGGACGACAAATATTTTGCCGATCTCGTGCGCCGCGCCGCCAAGCCGGTGATCCTCATCGCCAATAAGGCGGAAGGCAAGGCGGGCGAGGCGGGGGCTTTCGAGGCCTATTCGCTGGGCCTGGGCGATCCCGTGCCGCTTTCCGCCGAGCATGGCGAGGGCATGAGCGAGCTCTACGCGGCGCTGCGCGAGGCGCTGCCCGAAGAGACCGCCGAGCCCGCCGAGGAAGAGGAAGAGCAGGACGAAAACCTCTATGACGACGAGGAGGACGGCAGCGATCTCGACGTCACCAAGCCGCTGCGCATCACCGTCGTCGGGCGGCCCAATGCCGGCAAATCGACGCTGATCAATCGTATTCTCGGCGAGGAGCGGCTGCTGACCGGCCCCGAGGCGGGCATTACGCGCGACTCGATCGGCGTCAACTTTCTGTGGCGCGACCGCAAGATCAAGCTCTTCGACACGGCGGGCCTGCGCAAGCGCGCCAAGGTGATCGACAAGCTGGAAAAGCTTTCAGCCGCCGATGCGCTGCGCGCCGTGCGCTTCTCGGAAGTGGTGGTGTTGCTGATCGACTCGACGATCCCCTTCGAGAAGCAGGATTTGACCATCGCCGATCTCACCGCGCGCGAGGGCCGCGCTTTCGTGATCGGCCTCGGCAAATGGGATTTGATCGAGGACAAGAACGCGACGCTCACAAAGCTGCGCGAGGACGCCGAGCGGCTGCTGCCGCAAGTGCGCGGCTGTCCGGTCGTGCCGGTCTCGGGCGCGACGGGGCAGGGGCTCGACAGGCTCATGGAGGGGATCGCCGCAACCCATGAGGTCTGGAACAAGCGCATCGCTACCTCGCGCTTGAATCGTTGGCTGCTGCAAACGGTGGAAGAGACGCCGCCGCCCGCCGTTTCCGGCCGGCGCATCAAAATCCGCTATATGACCCAGGCGAAATCGCGCCCGCCGCATTTCGTGCTGTTCGGCAACCAGCTCGAGGAATTGCCGTCGAGCTACGAGCGGTTCCTGATCAATGGGCTACGCAAGGCCTTCGATCTGCCGGGCGTGCCGATCCGCATTTCGAGGCGGGCGGGGGATAATCCCTTTGCAGGCAAGAAGCGGAAAGGCTGAGCGCCAGTCCTTCAGCCGCAGAGCTGGCCCCCAAACGAAAACGGGGTCGCCATGGCGACCCCGGAAGCGCTTCCAGCTCGCGCCCGAAGCACTCGATCTAACTCAGGCGGACAGCGCCCGGACGATCGACGGCGCCTGGGTGATAAGCGCGACAATGAGAGCAATGACGCCCAGAGCGATGAAAAGGGGCTTCATTTTGGAAGGCTGGTTGGGAAGCGACATCGTTTTTTCCTTTGGGCCGCATTTTTGGACCGTGCGTTTTTCAGCACGCAGCACGGCTAGGCTAAAGGGTGCTGGAAGTAAATCTGAGACCGAGCCAAAATAAGCGGCATGCTGCGCGATCCCCGGGGTATTTTTCAAAAATCCCTCAGCTTCGCAGAGTTCTCCGCACTGCTTCGGC